>JBBTRJ010000066.1:0-1236 GCA_038065215.1 Patescibacteria group bacterium | reverse complement strand
TGGAAAAACACTAGCCGCGGTTCAAACTCAACCATCAACCGCGATTCAGACTCAAATCCAACCATTAATTCAAACAATTTCCGCTGGAACATCTAAGCTGATTGGCCCATTTGCTATATATAGTTCAATAAATTCAGACCAAGTCAAGCTTCTTCAATCAATGCTTGCAAAAAATAAAGATATATATCCCGAAGGAATAATAACTGGTTATTATGGAGAATTGACAATTAAAGCAGTAAAAAGATTTCAGATTAAATATAATATTGAACCAATTGGTATTGCCGGCCCGAAAACAAGAATTAAAATTAATGAAATATTCGGACAATAAATTTTTTTAGAATGATCATAAAAATAAAAAAACTATTATTTTGCGCGCTGATTATTCTTTTCACAATTATTTTCACGCCTGTTTCTTTCGCGGCCGTCAGTTTGCCTTGGTCAACCACATATAATTGCGCCGATTGGGCGCAGAAAACAGCTTCAATTCCGGCAACATCTTTATTAAATTGCGACGGATTGAGCCAATATGGAGAATGGACAACTCAAAATGGCAACAGGGAGCAAGTTACTCCAGCTGCGAATTATTTTGGAGGCGCCGGAGGAAGTGGTCAAAGACATTGGACCGGAGATGGTATAACAAATAATAGCGGAGGGTTAAGTTTATCGCTTAATCCTCAAACTGAAGTATGGATCAGGTGGTATATGCGTTATGAAGCAGGTTTTCAATTTAATCCATTAAATCAATATAAAGTAGCTTTTTTAAATCCAAATACCTCGCCATCCATAATAATCGGATATAACTGGTCGGATCAACTTACAATTCATCCTCAATCAGTAGGCAATCCTATTCAATCGACAATTGGAACCGGTTGGAATGCTATTATGGTAAATGGCGGTACAGATGCTAATGGAAATAAAACAGCAGACGGGCAATGGCATCTTTGGGAAGTACATATCAAGATGTATACGACCACTCTTGGTAGCAGTGATGGCATTGCTCAATTATGGATTGATGGAATTCAGAGAATAAATGCAACTAATGTTTATTTTGGGACAACGACCATTAATACTTTTGAAATCGGATCAAATTCTCAATTTCCATATAATGGCCGTGATATGTATGTTGACTATGACGACATCGCAATTTCCACTACCGGCTACATCGGCCCGATTTCTGGCGGAAGCGCTTCTGATACCACACCGCCTTCCGCGCCGAGCGGGGTGGCGGTAAATTAA
>JBBTRJ010000065.1:0-10715 GCA_038065215.1 Patescibacteria group bacterium | reverse complement strand
TATTTATTTTCTAATTCTTTAACGGCAGACAGGGCGCGAATAGTAAAATGAATAAAAAATGGTAGAATTTAACATATGGATGTATTTTCTCACGGGCTTTGGAGCGCGGCGATTTATAAGGGCGCGAATATAAAAATTAAACAGCGGATGAAAATATGGCTGGCGGTTGTTTTTGGCGTTTTCCCGGATATTTTTTCATTTACTCCGCTTTTCATTTGGCTGTTTGGAGGATTGATTTTCGGCTATACAAGTTTTTCCGATTTTCCAAATCCTAATGCCATAGAACCGGTGAAACCAGACACTTTTTTAATTTTTAGAATTACAAGTCTGCTTTATAATTTCAGCCATAGTTTGATCGCGTTTGTTATTATTTTCGGCATCGTGTATTTGATTTTTAGAAGACCGGCATGGGAAATGCTTGCGTGGCTTTTTCATATTTTAATTGATATTCCGACTCATAGTTATAAATTTTATCCGACACCATTTTTATGGCCAGTTTCTGATTTTAAGTTTGACGGTTTTTCTTGGAGCGAGCCATGGTTTCTTGTTTTAAATTACTCCGCGCTGATAATCGTTTTTATTTTATTAAGAAGAAATAAAAATAATTTGATATTTAAATGAATAAACAAGATGGACAACAACAAATAATAAGATTAGTTGAGAAATTTGAAAGTTTATCACTATCTGAACGCAAAAAATATAACGAGTCAATGACTTGTAAGGATTTTATTTTGCCGCTTTTTCAGGCATTGGTCTGGGATGTTTATAGTAGATTTACTGATTACGAAGTCACTTCGGAAGCGCAAGTTTCTGGCAAGCGCGTTGATTATGCTTTTCATTCAAATAATAAATTTATTGTCTATAGTTTAATTCGCGCGAATAGGCGAATAAAGAAATAAAATATAAATAATTATTTATATTTTATGGATTATGGATTTAATTACGGACTTATTCGCGCGAATAGGAGAATGAAAAATTTTATTGTATAATAAACACTATGAGAAAATTAGAGAGAATTTTGAAAGCTTTGGCTAACCGGCGACGACTGGCGATTTTGAAATATTTAAAAGAAAATAAAAATGCGCCAGTGGCGGAAATCGCTTACGAGATTGATTTATCGTTTAAGTCTACATCAAAACACCTCGGCATTTTATCGGCAATAGATATTATTGGAAAAAATCAGCGAAGTTTGCAGATGTTTTATTATTTATCAAAAAATCAAGATCCGGCAGTCAAACATATCATTTCTCTTCTGTAAATTATTATTTTTGAATTATTTCTTATTCGCTTATTCGCGCGAATAAGCGAATAAGAAAAATATAATATACTTATAAAATATAATAGATTATAATGGAATTTTAAGACAAATAAAAATTGATTAAATTTAATAATGAGATAAATGATAAAAAGGTCGGTTATTATGAAATTTATAATAGACCTACTGCGTAATAATTTTTCTACTGCAATTTCAAAATTTCGCCTGCCTACCGGCAGGCAGGGTTGCGGCTTTGTAAAAATTTTTCAATAATATACTATATTTAATTGAAAAATTTTTACTTCGCCTCGCTCAAAATTATGAAATTTCGCTACGAAAATTATTAAGCAGTAAGTCTAATAAATTTATGAAAGAAGAATTTTATAAAGTAGGCGATAAGGTTCCAAAGGCGGGCAGATACCAATGTGTAGTTTGCGGATTTATTATTGAATTTTTGCCGAAACACATTGAACAAGGAGTAGTTTTTAATTTTTGTTCGCTTTGTTTTGCCGGCACTGATAATGGGCCAAAAAAACCAGACGAGGATATTTGGATGAGTATTTAATGTATGAAAATTTTTGTTAAAGCAAAACCAAATACTAAAGAGGAAAAAGTGGAAAAAATCAGCGAGACAAATTTTATTGTGGCAATAAAAAAGCCGCCTATCCAAGGGAAGGCGAACACGGCAATTGTGAAGGCGCTTGCTAAATATTTTGGCATCGCTTCTTCTCGCATTGTTATTATTTCCGGTATTTATTCAAAACAAAAAGTATTTGAAATTATTTAAATAATTATAACTTAAGAAAAAGCGTTTTCCATACTTAAAATCGGAGCGAATGTTTTTTTTGACCGGCGAACCCGGGCTTGGTAAAGCACATACAATTTATAGACGAAGCGCCAATGCTTTTTGGTAATGAAAAATTTTAATGAATATGATAGAATTACAAATAATAATATGTTTAAAATCGCAATAAAATCTTTTTTATTCAGCTTGTTGATTTTTATTTTATCAAGTTTCTATCTTTTTCTCAGAAGATGGGATTATAATCTTTATATTGCTAATAAATCTATTGCCACCACGGCGTTGTTTTTACTTGGATTGTCGCTTGTTCTAGGCAGTTTTTGTTATTTATTTAGTTTTGCCGATAAAAAACTTATTTACAGAAAATGGTTAGGAATAACGGGTTTTATTTTTGTCATAATTCACATTACTATTTCCGCGTTTTTTATTCCTCGTTTTCAGTTTCCGGATTGGATTTTTAAACATAAAACTTCTTTTATTTTCGGAACATCGGCTTTTATTTTATTTTTAATTATGGCCATTTTATCAAACAAGTATTTTGAAAATAAATTGGGAGAAAATTTATGGAGGAAAATTTTGCGTTATAGCGGAAACATCGGTTTTTTATTTATCGGTATTCATTTATCTGTTTTAAAATATGGTGAATGGGTTAAATGGTCTAAAACATTAGACCCTATTTTACCGCCATTGAGTTTTTTCGGGATTATTTTTATCGCGTTTATTTTTATATTACAAATAGCGGCTTTTATTTCTAAAAAGAAAGAAACTCTTTACGATTTAAAGTAAATAGATTAGTATTATATAATAATTCCGCGCATAATTAATTATGAAATTTTTACTTACAATAATTTTATTTGCCAGTTTTATCGGCATTGCCGTATTCGGTCTTTTTGGTATGCGCGATATGCAAAATCACAATGGTAATTGCGCTTTTAAAGCGTCTCAGGGGATAGATTGCCCAAAACAAGTTAGTCCAATTGATTACTTTGTTTCTCATCTTGATGTATTCAAAAGTTTTTTGGTTGTTATTTTTAGCGATGGTTTTTTCACTTCGTTTTTATTATTTGTTTTGTTTATTGTAGGAGCAAGTATGGGAATGCCGGGCAACAATCTAATTTTTCCGCAATTAAATTTTGCATATTCTCGACATCGGTTGGATTTCTCCAATCCGCTTTTTAATCACAAACTTATTCGCTGGCTTGCGCTTCACGAAAACAGTCCGTCTTAAATTTAAAGCAAAAAAATGCGGCCGTATTTGACAGCCGATTCTTTTTGCTTTTTTAAATTATTCTTAGCGCGTTTTTTTAATAAAATTAATAAAATAAATATATGAAAAATATTAAAATTTTAATCGCTTTAATCGCGATTGTAGGAATTTCCATTTTTATTTATTATGGAATTGGAAAGCAAAAAAATGACAAAGCAGTTTCCGGCATTGAGGTGTCTGGCGTTAAAGAAAAAATTTATGTTGCTGTCGAGGGTTCCGGAGAAATAGCAGTGATAAATTCGGCAACTAAGCAAGTTTTGAAAAGAATTGATTTGTCCGAAGATAAAAATGGCAATATAGTTAGCTATATGCCGCACAATGTTCAAGTTGCGCCAAATAATAAAAGCGTTTGGGTAACTGCTAATGTAATGGATAAAGAAATGAAAATGTCATTTCGAATTATTCAGAAAGTGAGAGCTAATGGCGGGCATGACGATGAGGGAATGGTTGCGGAGCAGAATAGCGATGAAATAATCATTATAGATCCATTTTCAGACACAATTATAAAAAGAATTGAAATCGGGCAAGAGTTTCATCTTTCCCATATCGCGCTTACGCCGGACAGTTCTTATGCTATTACAGCGTCTCAGGAAAAGGGGATTATCTATAAAATAAATACAGCTACTTTTGAAATAGAAAGAGAAATTATTACAAAAAAAGGCGCCGGGCCTCATGGGCTTCGTATTTCGCCGGATGGCAAAACAGCGTATATCGCAATGCTTAGCGGTAAAAGCATCGGAATTCTTGACATAGAAAGTTTCAGTTTGAAAAATATTCCGCTTAAAGGAGCGGCGGTGCAAACGGGAATTACACCGGATGGAAAATATGCCTTGGCTTCGGTTTATGACGCTAAAAGTTTAGCGGTCTATGATATTGCTTCGGCTAAATTAAACTATATTGATTTGTCGAAAGAAGCAAAGGGTCCGGTGCAAATTTTTCCAACGCCTGATTCCCGATATGTCTATGTTGCTGATCAGGGATATTATTTTAATCAGCCTGCCGGCGATTTGGTTTATAAAATTGATTTGCAGGAAATGAAAGCGGTACAAGCGATTAAGGGCGGGGCGGCTCCGCATGGAATAATTGTTTCTCAAGACGGAAAATTCGTGTATGTGACTAATCTACTTAGCGATGACGTGTCTGTGATTGATGCTATCAGTGAGAAAGAAGTTGCGAGAATAAAAGTAGGTAAGATGCCGAATGGAATCAGTTTGTGGTATTCACAAGGGGCGGATAACGGCGCTTTGATTTCTGGCAGCGAGAACTACAGCGAGCTTGCGCCCGAAGAGAAAACTTTTGATTTTGGCATTGTCTCAATGTCTAAGGGGAATGTCAGCCATTCGTTTAAAATAAAAAATACCGGAAATTCTCCGATTAAAATTTCTAAAATATATACTTCTTGCATGTGCACGGAAGCTACTATTGTAAATGGCGATTCGCGCAAAGGGCCGTTTGGAATGCCGGGGCATTCCGGACTTTCTTCTAAAATAAATGAAACAGTTGGTCCGGGTCAAGAAATAACCATTGATGTGGAAGTAGATCCTGCGGCGCATGGCCCTCAAGGCACAGGGCCGTCTAAAAAAATTGTTTATATAGAAAACGATTCAGCAATAAATCCGATATTAAAATTATCGCTTGATCTAAATATTATTCCATAAGCGGATTAAGATATGAATTACGGATAATTCAAAATATAATTAATAACGCAAAAAATAATTAAAACAATATGGAATCACAAATACCACTTATAAAAAAAGAGCAAAAAGAGCTTAAGCAGCGGGAAAAACAACAGGAGCAAGAAACAAGAATACGCAAGCGGCGTTTTAAAAAAATTATGTCATGGGGCTTAGGCAGTAGTCTCTTTATCGCTCTGATTGGAGGGATTGTTTGGTATATTGCGACAAGACCTCCAATTTTAGAATCAGATATTATTTCCCGAAATGCCATTCACTGGCATCCAGAATTGACTATTTATGTAAAGGATAAAAAGCAGGAAATCCCGATGAATATAGGCATTGGCGCGATTCATCAACCAGTCCATACCCACGATGATAATGATCAAGGAATTATTCACCTTGAATTTCAGGGTCTTGTCAAAAAGCAGAATATAACACTTGGTCAATTTTTTAAAAATTGGGGTAAAGATATCCGGTCATTCGGCGCAAATATGAAGATGATCGTTAATGGAAAAGAAAATACTGAATATGAAAATTATATTATGCGCGATAATGATAAAATTGAGTTGCGCTACGAATAAACCAACAATTAACATCGCATATTTTGATGTAAAAGATATTTGATATGAAAAAAGAAATATATAAAATTTCTGGGATGCATTGCGCGAGTTGTGTGATGACAATTGAGCGGATGCTTCAAAAACAAGCGGGAATAAAATCGGCTTCCGTGAATTTTGCTTCTGAATCCGCCTTAATTGAATTTGATGAAAATTTGATTTCCGAAGAAAATATTGTAAAAGCGGTTAAAGATATCGGTTATACCTTTATTATTTCACGCGAGTCCGTGTCGGTTCCGCGTTTGTTTGATGTCGATTCCGCATTTTTGGAAACTATTTCTTTAAAAGTCCTTGGTATGGATTCGGCGCATTGCGCGATGATGGTGGAGCAGGCCATTGGAAAACTGGCGGGCATTGATAAAATTGACGCTGATTTTCCCAATCAGCGGGCGAAAATAGTTTTTGATCCGAAGCAAATAACCCCCGATGAAATATTTAAAGTAATTATTGATATTGGATATAAGCCGATAAAAGAAACCGGCGATATTCAGGATTTTTTGGATAAAGAGAAAATTGAACAAGAAAAACAGCTTGGAATTTTGAGAAAAAAAATGCGGGTCGGCGCGATACTTTCTGCGTTGATTTTTATCGGAAGCTTTCCTTCTTTATTTAAATTCATTCCGGAAATTCCCATAAATATACTTTCCAACTATTGGGTTTTATTTATTTTAACTACTCCGGTTCAATTTTGGGTTGGCTGGCAATTTTACAGCGGGCTTAAACTTCTTTTTAAATACCGTACAGCTGATATGAATACTTTGATAGCTATCGGCACCCTGGCGGCTTATTTTTACAGTTTTAGTGTCGCCGCTTTTCCTGATTTTTTCAGCCAAGGAGGATTAAAACCAAAAATTTATTATGACACTTCCGCGATCATTATCACCTTAATACTTCTCGGTCGTTATTTTGAAACACTGATGAAAAGCCGCGCTTCGGAAGCCATTAAAAAATTAATCGGACTTCAGCCGAAAACGGCAAAAATAATCAGAGATGGAAAAGAAATTGAAATATTGATTGAGGAAGTAAAAATAGGCGATTTGATTATTATTCGTCCGGGAGAAAAAATACCCGTTGACGGAGAAATTGTTGAAGGGTCTTCGGAAATTGACGAATCAATGATCACCGGCGAATCAATGCCTGTTCATAAAGAAAAATTCAGCCTTGTCATCGGCGGAACAATAAATAAATTCGGTTCTTTTACTTTTAAATCGACGAAAATCGGCAAAGATACTGTCTTGGCGCGAATAATAAAATTAGTCGAACAAGCTCAAGGTTCAAAAGCGCCGATTCAAAGATTGGCAGATTTAATTTCTTCTTATTTTGTACCCGCTACATTAGCAATCGCCGCATTTACTTTTATTATTTGGTATTTTGTCGGTCCCGATCCGGCATTCAATTTCGCTCTTGTTAATTTTGTCGCGGTTTTAATTATCGCCTGCCCTTGCGCTTTGGGGCTTGCCACGCCGATGGCGATAATGGTGGGAACTGGAAACGCCGCTAAAAAGGGAATTTTAATAAAAGACGCCGAGAGTTTGGAAATTGCCCATAAAGTAAATACTATTATTTTTGATAAAACCGGCACTCTTACTGTTGGAAAACCAAATGTTACTGATATTATTTCAGTTTTAGGATTATCTCTTTCCGAAATAAATAAAGTAAAAGAAGAAAGAGAAATATTGCAAATTGCCGCAAGTTTGGAAAAAAATTCCGAACACCCGCTGGCTAAAGCGATTGTCCAAAAAGCTGAAAAAGAAAAAATTGAATTTTTAAAATTAGAAGAATTCCAAGCAATTGTCGGTAAAGGAGCTAAGGGGAAAATTTTAATTAATAATCTGCCGATAGATGTAAGTCTCGGAAACACCGCATTGGCAGAAAATTTAAATTTAGATATTTCTAAAATTAAATTAAAAATTGACGAATTAGAAAATCAGGGAAAAACAGCGATGATTTTAATTGTTGATAATGAAATTAAAGGAATTATTGCCGTAGCGGATACTTTGAAAAAAGAAACTGCCGAAGCTATTGAAATTCTTAAAAATAATAAAATTGAGGTATGGATGCTCACGGGAGATAATGAGAAAACAGCGCAAACGATAGCAAATCAAATAGGAATTCAAAATATAATGGCAAGAGTTTTGCCGGAGAACAAGGTCAATAAAATAAAAGAATTGCAAAAACAAGGAAAGATTGTGGCAATGGTCGGAGACGGGATCAATGACGCGCCGGCTTTAATGCAAGCGCATCTCGGCATTGCTATGGGCGAAGGAACGGATATTGCGATGGAGTCAGCCAATATCACTTTAATGCGTGGCGATTTAAATTTAATTCCGGAAATAATAAATCTTTCAAAAAAGACCATAAGAAATGTCAAACAAAATCTTTTTTGGGCGTTTTTTTATAATATCGCTTTTATCCCGATAGCCGCTGGAATTTTATATCCATTTTTCGGTATTTTACTTAATCCGATTTTTGCCGCCGTTGCAATGGCGTTTTCTTCAATCTCGGTGGTGATGAATTCTTTGAGATTAAAAAAATAATATAGTATAATATTAAAAAGGTCGTTGATTTTATCGCAATAATTTATTTATGGAAAATAACCAAGATAATAAGTGTAATAAATGCATATTTTGCCTTGAAAAAGGAAAACACACTGTTTTTATTAGGTGGGTATTAGGAATTATCATTTTAGTGGTCGTATTTTCTTTTGGGATTAAATTGGGGAAATTCTCTTCTTTTATAAATCAAGGATATTATGGTTATGGTCAAGGATACGGTTCGCCGATGATGCAAGGATATTCCGGCTTTCCAAGGGGAATGATGTGGTCTGATTCTTACGGAAGATAATATATATTATATTTAGTTTGGAATCACAAAACGCCCGTTGCCGGGCGTTTTGTGTTAAAATAATTAAAATGAAATATAAATTTTATACAACATCTGAAAAAGCTTGGGACGCGATGCTTGAAAATATAAAAAATGCGAAAAAGTCGATTTATTTGGAAATGTATATTTTTATCAACAATACTCTAAATTATGATTTTTTCGGAATATTAAAGAAAAAAGCTGAAGAAGGCATAGATGTTAAAATTATTATTGATTCTTTTGGAAGCAAAGAACTTAATCAAAAAATAATATTAGAATTAAAAAGCGCGGGAATCGAACTTTTATTTTTTAGTTATTGGCTCAGGCGGACGCATAAAAAAATATTAGTGATAGATGAGAATACGGCATTTTTAGGAGGAGTGAATATCCATAAATTATTCCGGAAATGGAATGATTTGCAAATTAGATTTAATGGACCGATAGTTAAAAGCGTTATTCGTTCATTTGCAAAAAGTTATCAAATGTGCGGAGGTAAAGATAAAAAAATTCTTATTTACCGCAATAAAAAAAGTATTTTTAGAAAAACTAAGATTTGGTTTTTAGAACATCAACAAGTTGGGAATAAAAGTTTAATTAAAAAACATTATCAGGATAGAATTCAAAATGCTAAAGAAAAAATAATTATAATTACTCCGTATTTCGTTCCGCGCAGGTGGTTTATAGGCGCGTTGCATCAAGCGATTTTAAAAGGGGTTAATGTGGAAATTATATTGCCACAACATACCGATCATTGGATTTTTGATCGAATTAATTATTTTTATATCTCAAAACTCTGCCATATCGGTATAAAATTTTATTTGCAAAAAGAAATGAATCATGCAAAAGCCGTTCTGATAGATAATAGAGAGGGGTTAGTCGGTTCACAGAATATAGATCCAATTTCTTTTGATCATAATATCGAAGCCGGAATATTTTTTAATGACGAAAAAATGGTGCGAGATTTAGAAAAAATAATAGATGATTGGAGAAAAAATTCATTTATTTTTAATTCGGCAATATATAAGAAAAAATGGTTTGATTATATTTTTGCCTTAATCGGGAATATTCTGCAAATAGTATTTTTTTAAAATATTTGTAATTGCTGATATTTTTTTGTTATAATTTTTCAATGTTTGATGTTATTACAATCGGCACAGCCGCAAAAGATACATTTTTAATCAGCCGGTTTTTTAAAATTTTGAAAGATTCGAAGCATCTTAAGAAATTTGATTTTCCAACCGGCGAAGCTCAGTGTTTTGCTTTGGGCGGAAAAATTGAATTAGATAATCAGGTTATAGCTACCGGCGGCGGAGCTACAAATGCCGCTGTCACTTTTTCCAGACAAAATTTAAAAACAGCGGCTTTGATAAAAGTGGGGAAAGATGAAATTGGAAATTATATTTTAAAAGAATTAAAAGAAGAAAAAATAACGCCATTTCCGATAATTGACAAAAAAAATGGCACAGCTTCTTCATCTGTTCTTTTGGCGCCATCCGGAGAAAGAACCATTTTAGTTTATCGCGGAGCTTCGGAAAAATTGGATATTAAAGAAATCCCGTTTAATAAATTAAAAGCTAAGTGGGTATATATAATTCCCGGTAAAATTCCAATACAGGTATTGGAAAAAATTTTTAATTATTTTTGGGAAAATGAGACTTCTATCGCTTTTAATCCGTCAAAATATATTATTGATGAGGGAATTGATAAATTAAAGCCGCTTTTAAACAAAACAAAAGTTGTGATATTAAACAAGGAAGAAGCTTCTTATTTAACAGGTATTGATTACAATAAAGAAAAAGAAATATTCAAAAAATTTGATGGAATTGTTAATGGCATTACGGTAATGACTGACGGCGCTGGCGGAGTTCTTGTTTCAGATGGCCATATTATTTATAAATCAGGAGTTTTTAAAGAAGAAAAAGTTGTTGATCGTACTGGATCGGGAGATGCTTTTGGGGCAGGATTTATTGCTGGACTTATTCAAAAAGAAGAAAAATGCGAAAAAGGTTTGCTTACCGGCAGATATGGATTATGTCAAATTGATAATATAAAATATGCGATTCGATTGGGTTCCGCCAATGCCACTTCGGTGATAGAATATATCGGAGCAAAAAAAGGCATTTTAACAAAAAATGAATTTAATTCCGATAAAAGATGGCAAAAATTACCGATAAAAATCATAGGGATTAATAATAAAATTTGAATTATAAAACTAGACTACAAACAGTAAAGAAAA
>JBBTRJ010000064.1:0-7734 GCA_038065215.1 Patescibacteria group bacterium | reverse complement strand
ACTAAATATTTTAACAAACTTCGTCCTGTCATTTCTTTTGGCTTTGGCAAATTCATAAGCTCTAAAATTGTTGGCGCCACGTCCGCCAATATTCCGATAGTTGATTTTTCCAGTTTTTTTATTTCTTCAACACTTTTTTTCTTTTCAAATTCTTTGGCAATCAGATGAATCGGCACAGGGCTCGTATCGTGTTTTGTTTCCGTTTCTCCGGTGAGCGGGTTTATCACTCTTTCAATGTTGCCATGGTCGGAAGTGATTATTAAAATTGCGTTATTTTCTAAAGTTGCTTTTGTAATTTTTTTGATTTGCTCGTCTATCACTTCAATGGCTTTTAAGGAAGCCTCATAATTTCCGGTGTGAGCGATAATATCCGGATTGGCGTAATTAGCCAAAATAAAATCATAACTTTGTTCCGCAATGGCTTCTATTACTCTATTAGTGATTTCATTGGCCATCATTTCCGGATGGTTTTCGGGATGGAATTCCGTTCTTGAAGGGATTAAAATGCGATATTCATTTTTAAACGGCGTTTCTTTTTCTCCGTTGAAAAAGTAGGTAATATGGGCGTATTTTTCCGTTTCCGCGATTTTGAATTGGAATTTATCATTATCGGATAAAATTTTGCTGAGCGGGTTTTCTACAATTTCTTTCTGATATATTGCCGGCGCGTTGAATTGGTCGTCATAACTCACCATTGTGGCGATAAACATATTTTGTAAATTTTTAATTGGAAAGCCGATAAAATTTTTATTGACAAAAGATTCTGTAATTTGCCGCATTCTGTCTTCTCGGAAATTAAAAAATATTATTGAATCATTATCTTTAATAATTTTTTCTTTTAAAATAATTGCCGGCAAGACATATTCATCGTTTAAATTTTTTTGATAGGTGTTTTTTATATAATTTTCAATATTCCCCTCAATGATTGTTCCCTCGCCCGTTAAAGTTTGATAATATTTTTGAGTTCTGTCCCAGTGTTTATCTCTGTCCATAGCATAATAACGGCCAGCAATGGTGGCTAAATTGTTTTTTGCCAATTCTGGCAGTTTTTTCAGTAAATCCAAGGAAGAAGTCGGCGGACTATCTCTGCCATCGGTGATTAAATGAATATTGATTTTTATCTGCTCGTTGGCGGATTCATTTTCGGCGAATTTTATAAGAGCTTCAATATGCTCAAAAGAAGAGTGGACATTGCCGTCTGATAAAAGTCCGATTAAATTTACAGCGGAATTGTTTTGTTTCGCGTGATTAAAAGCTTTCTTAATAATCTCATTTTTGAAAAAGCTTTGGTCTCGGATTGCCAAAGTAATTTTAGGATAATTCTGGTAAACAACTTTTCCAGCTCCGATTGTTAAATGTCCAACCTCGCTGTTTCCTTCTTCTTTCCATGGAAGGCCAACGGCAATTCCAGAGGCCTGCAAACTGGCAAAAGGAAAATTTTCCTTTAAATAATTGATATTTTTAGGATTGGCGACATAAATGGGGTTTGATTGGTCATTTTTCCCAATTCCAAAACCGTCTAAAATTATTAAAATAATGGTTCTTTTTGACATTTTCTTATTTTACTCCTATACTGAAATTGTCGCAAATGATTATAAATTATAAACAAAAAATATATGATACAAAATCCAATTCTATGGGGAGCTTTAATTATTGTAGGGTTTGTCGCGGGTTATTTTATTCGACAAATAATAGTTTCTAAAAAAGGAGATTCGGCTGATCGAAAAATTAGAAAACAACTTGAAGAAGCTGAATCAAAAGCGCTTGTTATTACTCTTGAAGCGCAAAAAAAAGCGGTAGATTTGCTTGAAGAATTAAAAAAAGAAGAGCGTGAACAAAAAACGCAATTAAGCCGAATAGAAGATCGGCTTGTGAATAAAGAAGGACTTCTTGAAAAACAACAAAGCGATTTGCGCTTACAAGAAGATCAAATTAAAGAAGATGTCGAAAAAATAAAAATTGCTAAAATACAGATCGCCGAATTAAGAGAAAGACTTTCTTCTGATCTTGAAAAAATATCCAAATTATCGCAGGAGGAAGCGAAAGAAAAACTTCTTGGCGAAATTAAGGAAAAATATAAAGAAGATTTTACGGTAACTATCCAGAAATTAATTAGGGAAAGAAAGGAAGAAATAGAAAAAAAGAGTGTTGAAATTATGACTACCGCAATGCAGCGTTTGTCGCGTTCTCATGTTGCCGAAGTAACAACTTCTATTTTTAATCTTGAAGATGAAGATCTTAAGGGTAAAATTATAGGCCGCGAAGGGAGGAATATCAGAGCATTGGAAAGAGAAACCGGCGCGGAATTTATTGTTGATGAGGCTCCGGGATCAATAGTTATTTCATCTTTTGATCCTGTTCGCCGGGAAATTGCCAAAATCGCTTTGGAAAAACTTGTTAAAGACGGGCGCATCCAGCCGGCAAAAATTGAAGAAAAAGTTGAAGAAGCAAAGAGTGAGATGAATAAAAAAATGATGGAAAAAGGCGAGGAAGCTGTTTATGAAGTCGGCATTTATAATTTGCCGAAAGAAATTATTCAGCTTTTGGGAAGGCTTTATTTCAGGACAAGTTATGGACAGAATGTGTTGATGCATTCAATTGAATGTACTTATCTTGCTGGTATGATGGCTGAAGAATTGGGTCTCAATGTTGAAGTGGCTAAAACCGGCGCCTTACTTCACGATATTGGAAAAGCAATTGATCAAGAAGTTGGAGGGAAACATGTTGAAGTCGGACAAAGAATCCTTAAAAAATTCGGCATTAAAGATGAAATAATCAAAGCAATGGAAGCTCATCATGAAGAATATCCATTTTCAACGCCGGAATCTTATATTGTTGCGGCGGCAGATGCTATTTCAGCCGCGCGTCCCGGAGCAAGAAGAGATTCAATCGAAAATTATCTTAAAAGATTGAAAGAATTAGAAAAAATTGTCACTGATTTTGAAGGAGTTAAAAACGCTTATGCTATTTCGGCTGGCAGAGAATTGAGAGTTTTTGTGTTGCCTGAGAAAATTGATGATTTTGGAATGTTGCAATTGGCTCGGGATGTTGCCATAAAAATAGAATCAGAATTAAAATATCCGGGAGAGATTAAGGTTAATGTTATTAGGGAAACAAGAGCTGTGGAATATGCAAGGTAAGACTCTTGTTTTAATTAGATTTTATCCATATAATTTAAACTATAAAATAAAAGGTCGAGAAAAGTAATCATAAGATAATTTTATGAAAAAACAAGATCTTGTTGATGTAGTAATGAGTGCGGGCGAAATTGAAGTCAAAAAAAATGCGATAGCCGTTGTTGATGCGATTTTTGATTCTATTACCAAAGCGATGGCAAAAGGAGATGAAGTGGCGATTGCCGGATTTGGAGTATTTAAAACCGTTAACAGAGCGGCAAGAATGGGTATTAATCCAAAAACTATGGAAAAAATCCAAATTGCGGCTTCTACTAAGCCGAAATTCAGAGCTGCTAAGGCTTTGAAAGAAGCGGTAAAATAAATTTTACATTATAAAAAAAATAATCCCCTGCATAATTTTATGCGGGGGATTATTTTTTATTTATTTTCTTTTAAACGAGAATTTAATTCAGCAATAATATCTTTAGCTTCTTTTATATTATCTACAGCATCTTTAATTTTTTCAGGATTAGAGCTTATTTCAAAAGCGTTTAATAAGTTTTTAGTCGCTTCGTTCAAGCTATTCTGGGCATTTATTGCCGTAGATGTGGATATCAATTGATTGTTTAATTGATATTGTATTTCATCAAGCCTTATTTGAATTGATGAATTAATTTCATTCGCTTCGGCGACTAATCCATTTTTATTTCCCGGCAAATAAGAAGCAATTATAAAAGCAAATATTGCTAAAATTCCAAAAGAGCCGATTGTCGCTGAAAGCCGGTGTAATTTTATCCAATTGAAGGCGCCAGTATAAATAAATTTCGACTGTTGATTTTCTTTTGATAAAAAAATCAAATCAAGCGAATGTTTTGAATATTGCGCGTCCGGTTGAATATTTTTTAATTCTTTTAAAATTGTAAATAAATCTTTATTCATTATTTAATAACTCTTTTAATCGCTTAATCGCTTTATGCTGTATTAATCTTATTGATCCTTCGCTTTTATTTAAAATTGAAGCGATTTCCCGCGGCGACATATCTTCGACAAATCTCATAATAATCACATCTTGTTCAATTTGGGGAAGCTCTGGAATCGCTTTTTTAACATTTTCAAGACTGATTTTGAAATCCAATATTGATTCATTTGTTTTTTTATCATTTTCTTCGGTTATATAAACCGTTTCAATATCTATAAAAAATTTTTTTGTCCGATAATGGTCTATTACTTTATTTCTGGCAATTGAATATAGCCAAGATGAAAAAGGAAACCCTTTAAATTCATAACTTTTTATATTCTGCCAAGCGCTTAAAAAAACTTGATGGCAGAGGTCTTCGGCTTCCTCACGATGGCTTACCTTAAGATAAATAAACCTGTAAATTTGCGGTTGATATTTATCATAAAGAAAGCCAAAAGCCGAAGCCTCGCCTTTGATGGCACTTTTTATTGTATTTTTAATATCACCATCTATCATAGATAACGAATTAAGAAGAGATTTGTTATATTTTTGGAGCGGAATACCGGAATCGAACCGGCGTCCTCACCTTGGCAAGGTGACGTACTGCCACTATACTAATTCCGCAGATTATCTAATTATTGCTTTAAATTTTTAAAAATCAACCCCTTGTTAAGTTCTGTGCATCCCCCGGGAGTCGAACCCGGAACCTCATCCTTAAGAGGGATTTGCTCTGCCAGTTGAGCTAGGGATGCGATTCGCTTGTGCCCTCGGAGGGATTCGAACCCCCAATAACTGGTTCGAAGCCAGTCGTGATATCCGTTTCACTACGAGGACAATTAGAAATTTCTAATTTCTAAATATCAGTGTATAATTAAAAATTATGAAATTCAATATTCCGGAAGAAATTTTAAATATTGCGGAAAAATTAGAAAAAAATAATTTTCAAACTTATCTTGTCGGCGGGTGCGTAAGGGATTTATTAATGGGGCGCGAGCCGAAAGATTGGGATATTACAACAGACGCCAAGCCCCAAGAAATTCAGAAAATTTTTCCGGAGAGCGTTTATGAAAATAAATTCGGCACAGTGGCGATTAAAACAGGAAGTGAAAATGAAAAATTGAAAATCGTTGAAATAACCACTTTTAGAATTGAAGGGAAATATACGGACAAGCGCCACCCCGACGAAGTTAAATTTGCAAAAACAATTGAAGAAGATTTGGCAAGGCGGGATTTTACGATAAACGCAATAGCATTGGCATTGACCAATAATAAACAACTAATATCAAAATTAGTTGATCCGTTTAACGGTCAAGCGGATATAAAAAATAAAATAATCCGCACTGTTGGCAATCCAATTGATAGATTTAACGAAGACGCTTTGCGTTTGATGCGGGCGATAAGATTTTCTGTTCAATTAAATTTTGAAATAGAAGAAAAAACTTTTAAGGCGGTTAAAAAAGAAGCCGGTCTTATTGAAATGATCGCTAAGGAAAGAATTCGCGATGAGTTTATAAAAATAATTATGGCGTCTTTGGCAAAAAAGGGGATTGAACTACTTGAAGAATCAGACTTGTTGAAATATATTGTTCCGGAATTGCGGGAAGGAATAAACACCGGGCAAAATAAGCATCATATTTATACTGTTTGGGAGCATAATTTAAGGGCTTTGAATTATGCGGTTGAAAAAAAATATTCTTTGGAAATTCGATTGGCGAGCTTGTTTCATGATGTCGGCAAGCCAAAAACAAAAGTCGGCGAGGGGTTGGATTGCACTTTTTATAATCACGAAATAATTGGCGCAAAAATGGCGGCAATAATTTTAGACAGACTTTGTTTTTCAAAAAATTTCGCGGAAAAAGTCGTTCATTTGGTTCGCTGCCACCTTTTTTATTATAATGTCGGAGAAGTGACAGAAGCCGGCGTGCGCCGTTTTTTGCGGCGCGTTGGTCCGGAAAATGTCGATGATCTTATTAAAGTTCGCGAAGCCGATAGAATCGGCTCCGGTGTTCCAAAAGCTATTCCTTATAAATTAAGGCATTTGCTTTTTATGATTGACAAGGTGAAGCGAGATCCCGTATCTGCGAAAATGTTGAAAATTAACGGCGAAGATGTGATGGAAATTTTGAAAATTAAACCAGGTCCGAAAATAGGAAAAATTTTATCTGTTTTGCTTGATGAAGTGATTGAAAATCCTCAAAAAAATAGCAAAGAAGATTTAAAATTCAGAATTGGAGAATTGGGAAAATTATCAGACGATGAGCTTGAAAATTTAGCAAAACAAGCAAAAGAAAAAAAAGAAGAATTTGAAGAAGGTATTGAAGAAGAAATAAAGAAGAGGTATTATGTAAAGTAATTCGCCAGTTGGCGAACGGGATGTAGTATAGTGGTAGTATGCAGGCTTCGGGAGTCTGAGGCTTGGGTTCGATTCCCAACATCCCGATAAACTAATATTATATAGATATATGGATAATAATTTTGAATCAATTCCTAAAAAAGAAGATTTTGAAGAAAAGGCAAAAATTTTAAAAGTTAAGGTATTGAAATTTGCGAGAAAAGATTCAGTAAGGTTTTTTTCAGAGGTGTATAAATTTGGAACAATATTAAAATCAGAATATCCCAATTGCCTTGATTATTTGGCATATCATATTTTAATCGGGAGTACTCCAATGAAAGAATGTCCGCGATTTGATTTTGTAGGAAATGATTCTGTGGAAAAATTTTTAGATTCGCTTAAGATTTAATTTATCCGGGCCTATGGTCTAGTGGTAGAACGCGTCATTCGCATTGACGAGACGGCGGTTCGATTCCGCCTAGGTCCACCAGTTTTATATGAATTTTCCAAAACATATAGCAATAATTCCGGATGGCAATAGGCGCTGGGCAAAGAAAAAAGGATTGTTGTCTTTTTTAGGGCATAATAAGGGCGCGGAAGTTGCCGAAGAAATTATCAAAGAAGCGATTAATTTAAAAATTCCTTATTTTACTTTTTGGGGATGTTCGGTGAATAATATTGTCAAAAGGTCTAAAATAGAAGTTTCTTTTTTATTTAAAATTTTTGAAAAACAATTTAAAAGAATATTGGAAAATGAAGATATTTATAAAAATAAAATAAAAATTAATGTTTTCGGCAAATGGAAAGAATTATTTCCAAAAAAAACATCGGCTATTATAGAAAATGCGATTAAAAAAACAGAAAGTCATAATAATTATCATTTGAATTTTTTATTGGCTTACAGCGGGAAAGATGAAATGACTGAAACAATAAAAAATATTTCAGATTTAAAATTAAAAAATAAAAATTTGGAAATTAATGAAAGTTTAATAAAAAATAATCTTTGGACAAAAAATTCTCCGCCTGTTGATTTGGTTATTCGCACTGGAGAAGGGGATAATTTAGCTCATTGGTCAGACGGCTTTATGATGTGGGATACGGCCAGTTCCCAATTCTATTTTACTAAAACGCTTTGGCCTGATTTTAATAAAAAAGAATTTAAAAAAGCGATTGATAAATTTTCTTTTACTGAAAAAAGATTAGGGAAATAATTCACCACATAATTTTATGCGAGGGATTATTTTTTTTGCGGAGGGTACAGGAGTCGAACCTGTAAGGGCTTTCGCCCGCCGCTTTTCAAGAGCGGTGCCATACCATTAGGCGAACCC
>JBBTRJ010000063.1:5489-6814 GCA_038065215.1 Patescibacteria group bacterium | reverse complement strand
CTGATGCCTCTGATAACCAAGAAGCTTGAGCAGTTTGCGTAAAAATAATAATAAATACAAAAGCGATAATAATAGAAAAATTAACAGAAATCGCTTTTAAAATAAATTTTTTAATTTTTGTAAATTTGGTATTCATATATATCTAATAATAAAATAAAATATAAATTTAACAATACCTCAAATTGTGGATAACTTAATTGTCAGCGTCAAAGGGCATTTATTCAATTTAATATCGACTGTAAATTTTATCCAATTCTTTCGTTTGTTTTTGAATTAATTTAGGCGTTGGCTTTAGAATATTATATTTTTTGTTAAATTGAGCAAGTTCAATAATCTCCTTTTCAATTTTTTCTTCCATCAAAATTTTTTGCCGCTCTTCATCTCGCTGTTTTTCATCGGAAATTTGAAAAGGGATTTTTTCGTTAAAATAAAAAATATAATAAAATAAACTAGCGATAATAATTAATATTATGGAAGATACGCTTATTATTATCGGGAGATTTTTTTTATTAAACATAATTTATTATCTGCTTGGTCTAACCTCTTTATATTTGAATCCCCTCAATGTTGAGGTGGCTGAACCGGTTCCAACCGATATATTTGCGGTAAAATCTCTCGGACCTCCAAATCCTTGGCAAGTTAAAATATAATTTATCGTTTTACTTGGACTAATGGTTTTACTGCCAATTATTGAAACCGATCCAATACTGTTGTCAATTAAACAGCTTGTCGCCGCGGAAGAGCAATCCCAAGAAAGAGCTGAACGCTCACCGAAAGAAATATTGTTCGGATTGGCGGAAAAATCGCAATTTATCAATGGAGGTATCGCGACATCATAAAATTCAAGCCAACCGATTACTAAGTTGCCCCAGGCAAAACCGGCAATTTTTCCATAATTATTATTATAACCGCTATAAGTTGTACTGGCATTTTCAATTTTAACCCAACCATCCCAACCGCCGTTTGTTGGATCGGCTTGTGTAGCTTTCATCCAGCCGGAAAGCGCGCCGCTTGAAAGATTAATTTTCGCCGAATAATTCGGACTATTGGGAAATCCAGAAGCTGGAGCAAAATTAATCCAACCGATATTCGGAGACCAAGCATAACCAGATAAATTGCCATTTGTCGAATTTACCACAACTTGATAATTTGAACCGCCAAGGCTAACCCAGCCAATATTAGAAGACCATAACCAACCGGAAAGATTATAATTTACATTAACAGCCGCTTGAATTTTTTTTGCCGTAATTAATTGAAAATATAAAAATCCGGCCGATAAAACGATAATGATAAATAATAAAATTAAAATAGATTTTTTATTCATT
>JBBTRJ010000063.1:0-5389 GCA_038065215.1 Patescibacteria group bacterium | reverse complement strand
GTACTGCTGGCATCGTAAATTACTGAAGAAAAATACGCCGACTTATTGCTCATTAATGGTTTTTGAGAATCAAGAGTTGCGCAAGTAGAATCGCAGACAAGATTCGGATTGCATTTGGCACACTTAAAAAATTCCCATTCAATGCCGGTATCGGCGGCAAAAATCGCTTTTGTTGAATCAACAATATTCGAACTCGATCTTATTCTTTGGAGTATCAAATATCCAGAAATTGATGTCATTGCCAACATACTTGTGCCAATGATTAAAACAGCTAAAAGCATTACTTGACCCGCCTGCGCTGGCAAGTCTTGATTATTTTTAATATTTTTATATTTTATCATATTTTTATTCAGCAAGCCTTAAAATTTCATTGGCAATCATTTTAGAAGCTTCGGGTTTTGAAAAACTTTTAGCCGCTTCAGACATTGTTTTTAAAAGTTCCTGATTTTTTATAATTTTCATCAACTGGGCGATAAAAATGTTCGGTTTTAAATTGTTTTGTTCTATGACGATAGCTGCGCCGCTTTTGGAATATTCATAAGCATTTTTAATTTGGTGCAATCCGACTATTTTTTCCGATAATGGAATTAATATTGATGGTTTTCCAAAAGCGGCGATTTCAAAAATTGATCCGCTTCCGGCCCTTGAAATTACAACATCAACGGCCGAATACGCGTCTTTCATATTATTTTCAAAATAAGGAATCAGTTTATATCTCATTTTTTCTTCTTCCCCGTATTTTTTTAAAACATTATTTAATTCGTTTTTTACTTCTTGAAAATTTTCAATTCCGGTTTGATGGAAAATTTGAATGTCTTTTACTAATTCGCCGGAAATATTCAGCATAAAATCATTTAATTGCGCCGATCCCTGAGATCCCCCCAAAATTAAAATTAATGACATTGTCGGATTAAATCCTAAAACTTTTTTAGCCGTTTCCTTGTCTATAATATCTCCGCCGATAAGCGATTGGCGAATGGGATTTCCCACTAACGCGATTTTTTCTTGAATTATCTCTACCTTCTTTTTATTTTTCTGCTGTTGAATAATATTTTCAATTACTGAAGAAAATGAAACTCCAATTCTATCAGCAAAATAAAAAGCAAGTTTATTTGCCAATCCGGGAATAGAATCCGATTCATGGACAATTATCGGAATATTATAAAATCTGCAAGCTAAAACAACCGGCAAAGAACCGGGCCCTCCTTTTGAGAATAGAACATCCGGCATAAGCCAAAAAATTTTCCAAAGCGCTTGCGGAATGCTAAAAAAGAAAAATGGAATGTCGATAAAATTTCCAATATCAAAATATCTCCTTAATTTCGCGGAAAATATTTTTGAAACATAAATTCCATTTTCATTAAGCAAATTTTTGTATTTTCCGGGCGCTCCCAAATAATACATTTTTAAAGGAATATTTTTTTTAGAAGCCAGAATTTGAAGTTCTTCGGCAACGGCAATGATTGGATAAATATGTCCGCCAGTGCCGCCGCCGGTGAATAGAATTCTCATGTATGTTTACTTATATTAACAATTATTCCCGCCATCGTCAAAAAAACCGCCAAAGATGTGCCGCCATAGCTGATAAACGGCAAAGGAACTCCCGTAAGAGGTATTAAGCCGGAAATAGCCGCGATATGAATGAATGTTTGAATAGAAATTATCGATATGAATCCGATGACTATAAATTTTGCGAATTGATCGCTGGAATTTTTGGCGATTAAAAATCCCTTAAGAAATAAAACCATAAAAGCCGCTATTGTAAAAAGCGAACCGATAAATCCAAGCTCTTCCGCCAAAACGGCGAAAATAGAATCTCCAATCGGTTCCGGCAAATATTTATATTTTGTAGTTGATTTGCCGAATCCTATTCCAAAAAGTCCTCCGCTTCCGATTGCCATAAGCGATTGGTTGATTTGATAACGGCTGGTTTCTTGTTTTTCCGGATTATCGCTGAAAAAAGACACAATTCTTTCATAACGATACGGAGTAATATAAATAATAAGAGCTAATCCCAATAATCCCAATAAAATAATTGACGCAATATGCGTTATTTTCGCTCCGCTGGCAAAATACATCGCCAAAGCAGAAGCCATTATAATTAAAAGAATTGTTGTTGCCGGTTGCATAATAATAAGAGCTGAAATAAAACCGGAAATTATTATAAAAGGTAAAAATCCTTGAAAAAAAGATTGCCTGTTTAATTTTTTATTGCTAAGCCAAGCGGCGATATAAATTATAAAAGAAAGCTTTATAAATTCGGCCGGCTGGAAAGAGAATAATCCGAGATTAAGCCATCGGCTGGCTCCTTTATTGGAAAATCCCAATGAAGTGAAAACAAAAAGCAAAAGAATAATATTCACTATCAGAAAAGGAAGAGCAATTTTTTTAAGATTTTTATAATAAAGGCCGCTGGCTATAAAAAAACCGATAATCCCGATAATCAAGCCGTATAATATCTGATGTTTCAAATAATAATAAGTGTCATTGAATTTAATTTTTCCTAAATCAGATGAAGCGCTTGAAAGCATTAATAATCCGAAAACAACCAATAAAAAAATGGAAATTATAAAAATATAATCAGGATGATGCCCTTTTTTAGTTTGTATAAAATTAAACATTATTGCTGAATAACAAGTATAAAAATATTTCTTCAACCCGCTCACAGATTTGCTTCGCAAATCTTGCGCTTCCGTTTAGGTTTCAGAAATAATTTTATATTTGTTATTCTATAAAAAACATTAGAATTTTAAAACAACGGAATGCCGGCTGAAATTCCGTTATATTTTTTATCTTTTATTACTCTCTTGCCGTTTAAAATAACTTCTTTGATTTCTCCTTCTTTAAAAATCACCAAATCGGCAAAATAACCGCTTCTGACTTCCCCTCTTTTTTCGATCCCTAAAATTCGAGCTGGCAAATAAGTAATTTTTCTTATAGCTTCTTCTATGGAGATAATATTTCCTTTTTCAGAAAATTCTAAAAAATTTTTGAAAACATTCGAAAATAACAATGAGGAATTTGAAGAAATTAAAATATTTTTGTTTGGCAATAATTCGGGAAGTTTTTGGATATTGATGTTTTTTACCTCTATTTCGGCTCTTAATTCGGTGATTTCCATAAGTTTGAGCAATCCGTTTTTTAAATCCAAACCGCGATTATCAGAAAATTCTTTTAATCTTTTTCCAACAATATTTTGAATCAATGGCGAAACGACTATTGTTTCTTCTCCTGTTAATTTTGGAATCTCTCTCAAAATTTTATGCCTGAATTCATAATCTTTCAGATTTTCCATAATTGATTCTTTTTCAAAATTACGAGTCCACAACGGCAAAAAATCAATTATGCTTAAAACCATACTGTTGCATATCGGAAAATCAAAATAAATTCTGGCATTTTTCGGCTTTTTATCGATCAAATCAAGCGCTTCTTCATATTGAGATTCAAATCCAATCAACGGAAATAAATTATTAATCAATAGTTTCGCTTTTGATTCTTTGGCAAGATAAATCGCTTTTTTCACGGAATCAATCAGATTTTCTTTATTATTTTTTAAATTAATACTTAATATTTTATTATATTTAGCGGCTAAATCGGCGATTTTTTTTATTTCAAAATATGATATTTCTTGGATTGCAATATCGTCTAATCCGGCGGAAATGCCGAACGCGCCGTCTTTCAACGCTTCTTTTAAAACAAAATTTAAGACTTTTGATACGCTGGGAACCAATTTTTTTTCTTTTTTTGCGATAAGCTCTTGATAAACCGCGTTAAACCCGGCCAATGTTCCGAAATTAGTTCCAAGCGGAATTTTTTTTATTGATTTTAGAAATTCTGAAACACTATGCCAATTGACATTGATTTTTTTAACATCCGTCCATGGCTTTAAAAAATCCAATGATCCATAAATCAATGGCGCCAGTGAAAATCCCCCGTTTCCGCCAATAATCGTTGTTATCCCTTGTGATAAAAAATTTTCAAGAGGCTTGTCTGCTAACCAAGCAGAGTTGTTAAAAATATTCAAATAGCGGTCTTGATGATTATTAATATCAATAAATCCCGGAGATAAATAAGCTCCCCAGCCGTCAATAATTTCATCAGCATTATAATTTATAGAATCTTCAATTGCCGAAATTTTATTTTTTTTTATTAAAACATCTGATTTAATAGGAGGCTTTCCAGTCCCGTCTATAACTTGAACATTTTTTATAAGAATAGACATAATTATAAGAACTTGCTCAAAAAATATAATACTAATCCCAGTCCGCTGAAGACTGCTGAAATAATCCAAAACCTCATTGTAATTTGAGTTTCCGGCCAGCCAAGAGCTTCAAAATGATGATGAATCGGCGCTGATAAAAATATTTTTTTCCCGCGGATTTTTTTAGAAAGCAATTGTAAAATTACAGAACTTGATTCTATCACTAAAACAAAAGCGATTATCGGAAGGAATAAAACGGAATTTGTCAGTAAAGCGATTACGGCCAAAACAACAGTCAATCCCATAATTCCCGTTTCTCCCATATAAAATTTTGCCGGATAAATATTAAACCAAAGATAAGCAATCAAAGCCCCGATAATAACAATTATAAAAGCTGTTAAATCATAGAGTCCTTTTGAATAAGCGATTATTCCATATGCCGCGAAAATCGGAGCTAAAACCCCGGCAGATAATCCATCTAATCCGTCAACAATTCCGCTTGAAAAAGTCGCTAAGATAGTAAGAATAAAAAGCAGAATATAAAGTCCATCTATATATAAATTACCATAAAAAGGAATATAAATACTTGTCCAGCCGAGTTTGGAATAAAACCACCAAGCGCCAACTAAGGCGATTAAAAAAATTAACGCCAATCTCACTTTGAATCTCATTCCTCCGCCAATATATTTTCCTTTACTGCTTATAACCATAATATCGTCAACTAATCCCAGCAATGATGCCGCAATCAAAGTAAAAAATGGCAGCCATGTATCTGACCGCGAAAGAAAATTAAATTTGGCAAATCGGCTTTCCGGAAAAATTAACGAAATCAAAAACGCGATTATCGTCACTATAAAAACCGTTCCCCAAATAAGGATTCCTCCCATTCTCGGAACGCTTACTTCTTTTATCCCATGAAGCTTGGTAAATATCGGGGTTAATTCTCCTCCGAAAGTTTGTTCCCGAGGTTTTTTCTTCCAGCATTTATATTTATTAAGATAATGAATTAAAACCGGAGCCAATAAAAAAGCCAATGCAAAAGAAATCACAAACAAGCTTAAAATTTTAATAATTAAAAAAATATGGATTATAGCCATAATAACTTTAATAATAAATACTTTGAATTACGAAACTCCGATTTTGCAAATAACAGGCAAAAAGATTTTCTTCAATCCGCTCACGGATTTG
>JBBTRJ010000062.1:12601-18922 GCA_038065215.1 Patescibacteria group bacterium | reverse complement strand
AATCCTGCGCTTCCGTTTAGATTTCAGAAGAATCTTTTCTTTACTGTTTGCAAAATAAGAGTTTCGTAATTCAAAGTTATATAGAAAAATTTAATAAAGAATAGAATTTTACTTTTTTATAAAAATATAATAATCCGGTTGATTCATTAGGTTTTTATTTATCATTATGCTTTCGGATTTTTGACTTTTGGATATTTTTTTAGACAAAAGATATTTAGTTAAGGTTTTTAAATTTATATCTGGGAAAGAAAATGGACTGTCGGCTTGAAATGCCAAATCATAATCTTTTTCAAGCGATTGAAGATAATTTTGAGATGGATTAATTTTCGCGCTTTGAGGCGAGACAATCAAATAATCGCCGCTTTTTATTATATCTGGCGCGTCTTTTTGAAAAACCGTAAATGGCGCAGAGATTTTTGATATCAAGGGTGATGTGATTTCAGTTTCAATATTTGATTTAAGGTCAAATTGTTTGTCGGATAATCCTTTATATTTAAGAAATTCCGCTAGAACAAAATAAGTTCCTCGACCGGTGTCGCGGCCAACGCCATCCATAAAAATATTGGTTTGTTTTAGCGGGTGTTTGGAATTTATGTCTTGAATCAAAAAATCCAGAGTTTTATTGAAATTGATTGGCAGATATTTGTAATATGTTAAATAATGGATTCCCGAAGGGAGAGTGTTGACGATAAAAAAGAAAGCGGCTATTCCTCCGAAAATTTTCCAAAAAATGATTTTCGGCTGGCGTTGGCTAAAGAAATAAATTAAAGGCGGTAAAGCCAAAAGATAAGCTGGTAGTAAATAATAGGGGCCGTACATATTAAGAATAAAGAATGATGATATATAAATTGAAGCTGATGCCAATAGCGAATCAAAAAGCGGATGCGGTTTTTGATGCTTGAAAAATATTTTGAATAATCTCCAAAAAAATAAAGGCATTAATAATAAAATAAGAAGCGGGTCGGAGAAAAAGCCGTAATTGAGAATATTTTTTGCAAAAACCAAAAACCAATTAAATTCAGCGCGTCCGTAAAGAGCGGGACCGCGATTAATATAAATATAAAAATAATAAACAGAAAGATAGGCGGCTGAACTTAATAATAACAGGCTATCAAAAATTTTTGTTTTTAAATCAGCGGTTTTTATAGATAGCAGAAAATGGAAAAAAGCGAAAACACCAATAGCAATAAAAGCGGTCTCTTTATAATAAATGGCAAAATTAGCAAAAATAAGCCCCAGAGCAAGATAAATTATTTTTTGATTTTTTAAATAAGCGAGATAGAAAAATAAAAAAATTGCCAGAAAAAAGATAATATTTCTTTCGTTCATTTGCATTCTAAACCAAGAAATTGTAAAGCCGGGGGTCAGAAAAAGTAAGATCGGAGCGCCGTAAATAAATAATTTATTAGAAGTAAATTGCGAAATAATTTTCACTAGCAGAAAAGAAATAATAATAAATTGAAGGGTGTGATAGAAAAAATACCAAAAGGGATTTGGCGATTTGGAAAAAATTCCGAAAAAATTATATTCCATCGCGGCTAATGGCGTGAATCTTCCCATTTCCGCTGCGTTATAATAAGGAAAATTTTGGCTGTAATAAAGAAGCGGTTTTCCAGCTTGAAGCGTGCGTAAAAAGATAAAATCGTCGGTTGGCGCTAAATTCGGGTTTATTAAAATTGAGGCGGCGTAAACGGCAATTAAAAATATAAAGATACATTTAATTTTTTCTTCTTTGACTATTGCGATGATGCGAGATAATATTTGCATATTAAATATTTTAGCATATTTTAAATAATATTTTATTTCTTGCTATTATTTATTATTTTTTTAAGATAGTATGGTTTTATTATGAAATTTACATTATTTATTCCAACTTTAAATGAAATCGTCGGTGTTAAGGCGATTATGCCCAGAATAAAAAAAGAATGGGTTGATGAAATTATAATTGTTGATGGCCATTCAACTGACGGGACAAAAGAATATCTTGAAAGCCTCGGATATAAAGTTATCAGCCAAAAATTGCCCGGAACTTCGGGGGCGTGGCAAGAAGGTTTTCGGGCTGCCACCGGCGATGTCATTATTTTATTCAGTCCGGACGGCAATTCTATTCCAGAAAAAATTCCTCAATTAATTGAAAAAATGAAAAATGGTTATGACTTAGTAATTGTTTCGCGCTATAAAGACGGAGCTAAAAGCGAAGACGATGATTGGCTAAGCGCATTGGCTAATTTTAGTTTTAATAAAATAATCAATTTTTTATTTAGATCAAACTATACCGATGCTTTGGTAATGTATAGGGCTTTTAAAAAAGATATTTTGAATAAATTGGATTTTAATCAGGATACCGGAAAAAATTTTAATAAATATAATTGCGGCCTTTATGAAATATTAATATCAATCAGATGCGCCAAGGCAAAATTAAAAATTGCGGAAATTTCCGGCGATGAGCCGTCAAGATTAGATGGCACAAAAGATAGCCGAGCTCATCCCGGTAAATTTATAAAGATGTACAACGGATTGCTGATGCTATATTATATTTTTAAAGAATATTTTTCGCGTTAAAATAAAATTATGAAAGATATTAAATATTATCTTGCGGAAGACACGATTGATAATAATGATATTGATAAGCTTATTGAATGGCTTAAAACTTATCCTCGTCTTACAAAGGGAAAGTTAACCGTTGATTTTGAAAAAAAATGGAGCAATTGGCTTGGCCGAAAGCATTCGGTTTTTTGCAATTCCGGTTCATCGGCGAATTTATTGATGTATTACACGCTTTTAATTTCCGGAGTTTTAAAAAACAAAAAAATAATCGTGCCGAGTGTCGGCTGGGTAACGACAATCGCGCCGGCTATTCAATTTGGTTTTGAACCGATAATGTGCGAATCCGACAAAGAAACATTCGGTTTAGATTTAGACCACTTAGAACAGCTCCTCAAAAAACATAATCCAAGTACTGTTATTATGGTGCAAGTGCTGGGAGTGCCGCATAAAATGGAAAAACTTTTGGCGCTTAAAGAAAAATATGGATTTATTTTATTGGAAGACGCGTGCGCGGCAATGGGGTCAAGTTATCATAATAAAAAAGTCGGGGCATTCGGCGATATGTCCAGTTTTTCTTTTTATTTTGGTCATCAGATTTCCACAATTGAAGGAGGAGCGGTTTCAACGGACAATAAAATTTTCAATAATATTCTTTTAATGCTAAGAAGTCATGGCTGGGGGAAAGATTTAGAAAAAGAAACAAATTTAAAATTAATTGAAAAATATAAAATAGATGGTTTCCACTCACCTTTTGTTTTTTATGAGCCGGGGTTTAATCTTCGCTCGACTGATTTGAATGCTTTTTTAGGAATTCTTCAGATTGATAAAATGGATTGGCTGGTTTCAAAAAGATGGGAAAACCATAATTTATATAAAAAATTATTGGGGAATAATTTTTATATCCAAAAATATGAAAATTCTGTCGTATGCAGTATTCATTTTGGAATGCTGGCAAAAGATATGGAAGAACGAAAAAAAATTGTCAAAGCTTTAGATGGTAATGGCATTGAAACCAGAATTTTTTCCGCCGGCAATTTAGGTCTTCATCCATTTTGGTTTAATCGTTTTGGCAAGGCATCATTTCCAATGGCTGATAGAATCCATTATTCCGGATTATTTTTGCCTAATAACCCTTCTTTAAATCCTGAAGATATTGAATTTATTTCAAAAGTCGTTTTAAATAGTATTAAATAATTATGGCTAAAATTTTAATTACAGGAGCGGCTGGATATATCGGTTCGGTTTTAGTGCCTGAGCTTTTAAAGCGGGAATACGAAGTAATCGCAATTGATAATTTTATATATAACCAAAATTCGCTTTTGGATTGCGTTCATAATCAAAATTTAACCATTATTAGGGGAGATGCGCGCGATGAAAAATTAATATCCAAATATATGGAAGGAGCGGATTTTATTATTCCTTTAGCTTGTATTGTTGGAGCGCCAGCCTGCGATAAAGATCCGCAAATGGCAAAATCAATTAATTTGGAGGCGATAGAAATGATTTTAAAATTAAGAAAACCGGATCAAAAAATAATTTTTCCAAATACTAATAGCGGATATGGGATAGGAAAGGAAGGTTCTCATTGCGATGAAAATTCTCCGCTTAATCCGATTTCATTATATGGAAAATTAAAAGTTGAAGCTGAAAAAGCGGTTTTAGAAGCCGGAAATTCCGTTGTTTTCAGATTAGCGACAGTTTTTGGCATTAGTCCAAGGATGCGCTTGGATTTATTAGTTAATGATTTTACCTATCGGGCGCTTAATGACAGATTTATAGTGCTTTTTGAAGCTAATTTTAAACGCAATTACATTCATATAAGAGATGTTGTTCGCGCTTTTATTCATACAATGGATAATTTTAGTTTAATGAAAGGGGAAGCATATAATCTTGGCTTAAGCGATGCGAATTTAAGCAAGATGGAGCTTTGCGATGAAATTAAAAAACAACTGCCGAATTTTTATTATGTGGAGGCAAAAATCGGAGAGGACATTGATAAAAGAAATTATATTGTGAGTAATGATAAAATTGAAAAAACCGGATTTAAACCAGAAGTTTCTCTGCAAAAAGGAATTAAAGAATTAATAAAAGGATATCAAATTATAAAACGAAACCAATTCTCTAATTTATAATTATCGCCTACATTTTTCATCGCGTTAGTTTATTGAACTCGCGCCATATTTATTTGACTAAACAACTTTTTTTTGGTTTAATTTAGACAGTTTAATTGACAATTAAATAACTTGATAACTTTTTTTAACAACAAGGGGAGGTTTTTTATGAAATACTTTGATGTGTTGTTTGTTGTTCCCGGAGGGCATAAAAAGGTGTTTCAACAGCTTGCTGATGATTTTTCCGCTGTTGAACCGCCGGTTTTGGCGGGATTATTCGCTAATTATCTGCGAATGAAGGGCTGTAGCGTAAAAATAATTGACGCTCCAGCTGAAGATTTGACCCCGACAGAGGTTGTCAATTTAACGATTTTTTATGATCCAAAGCTGATTGTGATGATGGTTTACGGACATCAGCCGTCAGCTTCCACTCAAACGATGCCGGCGGCCGGTGAGTTGTGCCGTTTAATTAAAAAGCAACGGAAAGATGCCAAGATTATGATGGTTGGCACCCATCCGTCGGCATTGCCTGAACGGACGCTCAAAGAGGAAGAAGTTGATTTTGTCTGCCAAGGAGAAGGGCCGATTACGATTTACGAAACTCTTTTAGCATTAAAATCCGGCGGAAATGATTTTTCTCGCGTTTCTGGTTTGTGGTATTGGGACGGAGAAAAAATAAAATCTAATCAGTTGGCGCCGCTTATATCGGATTTGAGCAAAGAGTTTTCGATGGGCGTTGCCTGGGATCTTTTTCCGATGGACAAATATCGCGCTCATAACTGGCACTGTTTTGATGATATTGAGCGCCGACAGCCTTATGCTTCGCTTTATACCAGTTTTGGCTGTCCGTATTCTTGTTCTTTTTGTTGTATTAACGCGCCCTTTGGCAAATCATCTTACAGGATGTTTTCGCCAGATTGGGTGATTAGAGAGGTTGACATTCTCGTCAATAAATACGGCGTGAGAAACATTAAAATTGTTGACGAGATGTTTATTCTAAATGAAGATCATATTTTGGGGATTTGCGATCGCATCATTGATCGCGAATATGATCTGAATATTTGGGCGTATGCTCGGGTAGATACGGTTAAGGATGAAGATCTGGAAAAATTCCGGAAAGCCGGATTTCACTGGCTTGCGCTTGGTATTGAATCGGGGAGCAAGCATGTGCGTGACGGCGTTGGAAAGGGCAAATTTGGAACAACGGACATTATCAGCGTTGTCCGCAAGATTCAAAACGCTGGCATTAATGTAATTGGCAACTACATTTTTGGTTTGCCGGACGACACGATAGAATCTATGCAAGAAACTCTTGATCTCGCCATTGAGGCGAATTGTGAGTTCGCTAATTTCTACTGCGCCATGGCTTACCCGGGTTCAAAGCTGTATATTGTGGCCAAAGAAAATAAATGGTCATTGCCCGGAGATCTAAGCAATCCCGGTTGGATTGGCTATAGTCAGCATTCTTATGAATGCTTTCCGCTTCCAACAGAGACTCTTTGCGCGGCCGATGTACTGAAATTCAGGGATAATGCTTTTAATGCTTATTTCAAAAATCCTTTTTATCTTAAAATGATAAAAAGGAAATTTGGAGAAAAAGCATTAAAACATATTCAAAAGATGGTTTCAATCTCTTTAAAGCGCAAGCTTTTGGGGGATTGAA
>JBBTRJ010000062.1:0-12501 GCA_038065215.1 Patescibacteria group bacterium | reverse complement strand
CATATTCAAAAGATGGTTTCAATCTCTTTAAAGCGCAAGCTTTTGGGGGATTGAAAAAAATACTAACAAATAAGGAGGGAATAAAACCCCTCCTTTATTATATTTTATTTATCTTTATTATTTTATATGGTTAAATATATAAATGACTGATTTTGATTTTTTAAAACAAAAAGCTTTTGAAACGAGAAAAGAAACTTTAAATTTGGCTAAAATATCTTCCGGATTTAGATTGGCTTCGTCTTTGTCCAGTGTTGAAATTTTTATTGCCCTATATTACGGCGGAATTTTAAAATTTAATTCAAAAAATCCAAAATTGGAAGAAAGAGACAGATTGATTATCAGTAAGGGGCACGGATCTATTTCTTTATATCCTATTTTGGCTGATTTGGGTTTTTTTGACAAAACTGAACTTAAAAAAATATCTCAACCAGATTCTTTTTTGGGGGATATTCCAGATACGAGAATTCCCGGTTTTGAAACAATTAATGGCGCCCTTGGCCATGGATTGGGAGTCGCCTGCGGAGTGGCTTTAGCTTTAAAAAATAAGAAATCTGATTCAAAAATATTTGTTTTAATGGGCGACGGCGAATTTTACGAAGGCGCTGTTTGGGAGGCAATTATGTTTGCCGGACATCATAAATTAGATAATTTAATATTAATTATTGATAATAATAAAATTTCTATGCTTGATTATTGCAAAAATATTATTGATTTGTCGCCAATTGAAGAAAAATTTAAAAATTTTGGATGGATAACCAAAAAATCAGATGGGCATAATGTTGAAGAATTATTTAATAATTTATTTTCTTTAAAAAATAATAAAGATATTTGCCCAAAAGTTTTGATTGCGGAAACAATCAAGGGAAAAGGAGTTAAACAGCTGGAGGGAGATGTTTTATGTCATATTAAGTCATTGAAAAATGAAGAAATCGATAAGGCAATAAAAGAATTAATATTATGAATAATATTGAAAATAAAATTTTGATAAGGTCAATGCGAGATGTTTTTATTGACGCGTTGAGAATTAAAATGAAAGAAAATAACAGAATTTTTTTTGTGTCTGCCGATTTTGGATCGCCGGCATTAGATGGATTGAGAGAGGAATTTAAAGATAGATTTATCAATGTTGGAATTGCCGAACAAAATTTAATAAATGTGGCCGCCGGATTGGGTCTTGAGGGATATATTGTTTACGCTTACGCAATCGCTCCTTTTATAACAATGAGGGCGTATGAGCAAATAAGGCAAAATTTATCAATTGCCAGCCAAATAAATCCAATTAATGTTAATTTGATCGGCGTTGGCGCGGGGTTAAGCTATGATATGTCCGGACCAACTCACCATTGCTTGGAAGATTTAAGCATTATGAGGTTATTGCCAAACTTTTCCGTTTTTTCTCCAAGCGATTGGAAATTAGCTGAAAATTTTATTGATTATTCGATAAATAATAATAATCCAAAATATCTAAGATTTGACAGCAAGGCATTGCCCGCAATTTATGAAAATATTGAAAATTTAGATTTTGAAAACGGTTTTTATGAATTAGCAAAGGGAGATAAAATTTGTTTGATTTCAACCGGTTATATGACTCATCGGGCGTTGAATACGGCAAAAATATTAAATAATATCGGCGTTATTGATATTTTTATGTTAAAATCAATAAATGAAAATTCTTTATTCGATAAGATTAAAAATTATAAATATATTATTACTATAGAAGAAGGATTTATCGGTAATGGAGGATTAGACAGTTTGGTTTCAAAAATTATTTTAGATTATCAGTCAGGAATTAGATTAAAAAGATTTGGAATTAATGATAAATATGTTTTTGAATTAGGAGATAGAAATTATCTTCATAAATTAAATAAATTAGATGAAAATAGCATTATTAATGAAATTAATAAATTATCATGATTATAACGAGAACGCCTTTTAGAATTTCTTTTTTCGGCGGAGGAAGTGATTATCCGATTCATTTTGAAAATCATGGCGGATCGGTGCTTTCTACGACTATTGATAAATATTGTTATATAAGCGCTAGGTATTTGCCTCCTTTTTTTGAGCATAAAAGCCGAATTGTGTGGTCAAAATTGGAGTCAGTCAAACATCACGATGAAATTCAGCATCCTTCGGCAAGAGAAATTTTAAAATTTTTAAACATTGATAAGGGTGTTGAGATACATCACGATGCTGATTTGCCGGCGCGTTCCGGTTTGGGATCCAGCTCTTCTTTTTCTGTTGGACTTATTCACGCCCTAAATGCTTTAAATGGAAAAATTATTACTAAAAGACAATTAGCTCTTGATGCTGTTCATATTGAGCAAGAAAAGTTAAAAGAAAATGTCGGATGTCAGGATCAGACGGCGGCGGCTTTTGGCGGTTTTAATAAAATAGAATTTGGCGGCCATCATAAAATAGCAGTTCATCCAATATCATTATCATCCGGCAAATTGAATTTATTACAAAATAATTTGATGTTATTTTTTACCGGCTTAGCCAGGACTGCTTCTGAAGTGGCGGAAGAGCAAATAAAAAATACTCGTAATAAAGAATATGAAATAAAATCAATGGCTAAAATGGTTGATGAAGCGATTAATATTTTAAACAGCGGAGATATCGAAGATTTTGGAAAGCTCTTGCACGAATCTTGGCAAATTAAAAAAAGCTTAAGCTCTCAAATCAGCAATTCATCAATTGATGAAATTTATGAAGCGGGTTTAAAATCAGGCGCTATAGGCGGCAAATTATTGGGCGCCGGCAACGGAGGATTTATTTTATTTTTTGTAAAGCCGGAACTGCAGAATCAAGTAAAAGAAAGATTAAAAAATTTGCTTTATGTTCCTTTTAGGTTTGAAAACATTGGCAGTCAAATAGTTTATTATGCGCCGTAAGAAAATCTTTAAAAATGATGATTTTAAGAATGTTGATGTTGTAATTCTTTGCGGTGGAAAAGGAACAAGATTAAGGGGTGTTATTGGCGATTGTCCTAAGATTTTAGCCCCCATGGGAAATGGTGTTTTTTTGGATATTCTTTTAAAAAACATTATTTCTTATGGATTTAAAAAAGTGATTTTGAGCGTTGGTTATATGAAAGAAAAAATTATTGATTATTGCGTTGAACATAATCAAGATGGATTAGAAATAGTTTTTTCTAAAGAAAATTATCCATTAGGAACAGGCGGCGCGGTAAAAAAGGCCGGAGATTATATCAAGAGCGATTATTTTTTTATAATAAATGGCGATACCTTGCATAATAATATTGATTTTAAAAAATTTTATGAAAATCATTTGGATAAAAACGCTTTATTATCGATAGCTTTGTCAAAAATAGATAATATTTCCGATTGCGCCAGCGTTGAAATTAATAACAGTGGGAAAATTTCAGCTTTTAAAGAAAAAATGCCGATTAAGAAGCGCGGGTTAGTTAGCGCCGGCATTTATCTTATGAATAATAATATTTTTAAGCATATGCCGGATAAGGATAATTTTTCAATTGAATACGATTTTTTTCCAAAAATAATTTTAAACAATAATTGTTATGGTTTTATTCATCAAGGGAAATTTATTGATATAGGCGCGCCGGATAGATATAAAATGGCAAATAAATTAATTCAAAGTAAAAATAAATTTTAATATACAACTCATTTAGTTTGACTTTTTTTAAAAAATCAATATAATAAATTTAGTTTTTTGATAAAACAATATTCTTCCATTTAATCGAAATAACAGGAGAGAATCCAATGAGAAAAGCTGATATCGCTATAATTGGCGCCGGGATTGTTGGAATGGCAACGGCGCTTAAGCTGAAAGAGATCTTTCCTCGGGAAAGAGTCGTTGTATTAGAAAAGAATGTTTCGCCATTTTTGGAGGCAAGTTTTCATAATAGTGGCGTAATTCATTCGGGCATCCATCAAAAAGCGGATTTGCTAAAATCAAAATTAGCTCGTTGCGGAGCGCCGCTTTTGGTTGATTTTTGCCAAAGAAATAGCGTTTTAATCAGAAAATCTGGTATGTTGATTGCCGTAGCTGCGGAAGATATGGCGAGTTTAATAGGAGATATTAAATCGCTGTATCTTTTAATAAAAAACAGCCGGCAACAGCAAATTCCGATTCAGTTTTTGACAAAATTCGGTATCAGAAAAATGGAGCCGAATTTAAAAGCGCTTTTTGGCATTTATTTGCCGGATATTTGGGTTGTTAATCAATCTTCTCTGGCAGAGGCATTAATTAGAGAGGTACGCAGAAATGATATAGAAATCATTTCTTGCGCTCAAATTTCAGCTATTAATCATTATCCAGCTTTTTATGAATTGGTTGATAATAATGGCCAATCTTATGAAGCTGAAATAGTGATTAATTCGGCTGGAGCGCGGGCTGATGAAATATCAGCTTTGGCAGGATTTAGCGGATATAGGGTTTATCTATATCGCGGGGAGTACTATGAGGTTATTGGGCTAAAAAAAGACCTTATAAAGTCGGTATTGGTTTATCCGGCATTGGCGCCAGGATCGCCGGTAAAAGGGTTACATTTGACGAAGACAGCGGATGGCCGTTTGCTTATCGGACCAAATATTACGTTTTGGGACAATAAAAACGATGATTTTAGCATTAATAGTTCTCGGGATGATTTTTTCAAAGCCGCTAAAAAGTTTTTGCCGGATTTAAAGCCGGAAGATTTGAAGTGGGCTTACTCGGGACTAAGAGCGAAGATTAATAAAGGAGTCGGGGAAGATGATTTTATAATCAAGAAGGAATCATCTAATCCGACATTCATTAATCTTATCGGCATTGAATCGCCCGGATTTACCGCGGCGTTTGCAATCGCCGATTATGTAAAAGATTTAATCGATACCCGGCATATTCAATAGCCGGGTATTTTTTTGCATAAAAATTACAGGTCTTTTATATAATAACTTTTTCGATTATAATTTATTAAATTTTCGTTATGGTTTTAGGTGAAAATTTTATAATTATTATATGAAATTGCCAATTAGCGTTATAATTTTGACTTATAATGAAGAAATTAACCTTGAAAATTGTTTGAAAAATCTAGTCGATTGGGCGGATGAGATTTTTATTGTTGATTCTTTTTCAATAGATAAAACTTTGGAAATTGCTGAAAAATATGGCGTAAAAATTTTTCGTCATAAATTTGAAAATCAGGCTCAGCAATTTAATTGGGCGCTTGATAATTTGGAAATAAAAAATGAATGGATTTTGCGGTTGGATGCTGATGAATATTTAACCGAAGAATTAAAAAAAGAAATTGCCGAAGTTTTGCCGAAAATCGCGCTGGAAATTTTAGGATTTTATATCAAGCGGCGAGTTTATTTTATGGACCGATGGATAAAACACGGCAGTTATTATCCGACTTGGATTTTACGATTATTCAAAAAAGGCAAAGCGCGTTCGGAACAAAGGCAAATGGACGAGCATATTGTTTTATTGGAAGGCAAAGCCGAAAAATTAAAAAATGATTTTATTGATAATAATAAAAAAGATTTAACTTGGTGGACTGAAAAACATAATAATTACGCATCGCGCGAAGCAGTAGAGAAAATGAATTATGAATTAGGAATTAGGAATTACGGGGAAAAATTAGGCGGACAAACTGGCCGCAAGCGCTGGCTGAAAAATAATTTTTATTATAAAATGCCGATGTTTTTTCGAGCTTGCTTTTATTTCTGCTATCGTTATTTTATAAGATTGGGATTTTTAGACGGCAAAGAAGGTTTGATATTTCACTTTTTGCAAGGATTTTGGTACAGGTTTTTAGTGGACGCGAAAATTTATGAAAGTAAAAAGAAATTTAAAAAATAAATTTTATGAAAAAAATCAGTAAAAATAAAAAACCAACAGTAGTCGCGGTAAGCGGAGGATTTGATCCTCTTCATATTGGTCATATTCGGCTTTTAAAAGTGGCTAAAAAATTTGGCGATAAACTGATTGTTATTTTAAATAATGATAATTGGCTGAGAAAGAAAAAAGGATTTGTTTTTATGCCGCAAAAAGAAAGAAAAGAATTAATTGAGGCTTTAACATCTGTTGATAAGGTAATTTTAACATCTCATCCTAAAAATCCAACAGATATGAGCGTTTGTAAGGATTTAAAAAAAATCAAGCCGGATATTTTTGCTAATGGCGGCGATAGAGTTAAGGAGAATATTCCCGAAGTGGCGGTTTGCAATGAAATAAATTGTAAAATGATTTTTAATATCGGCCATGGCGGGAAAGTTCAATCAAGTTCTTGGCTTTTAAAAAAACATGTCAATGAATTAATGTCTGCCAGAGATCGTTATCTTTAATTATTTAAAAGAAGATGACATTGTATTTTGAATTACGAAATAAATGTTTTGTAATTTAAGGCAATATAGTGTTTAATGACAAATATGGTCGAAACTAAATATATTTTAGGCATCAATGCTTATCACGGCGATTCATCAGCTTGTCTTATAAAAGACGGCAAATTAATCGCGGCCTTAGAAGAAGAAAGAATAAGGAGAATAAAACATTGGGCTGGTTTTCCGAGCGAATCAATTAAATTTTGCTTGAATTTTGCCGGCATTGGCATTAAAGATATTAATTATATTGCTATTGGAAGAAAGCCAAAAGCGCATACATTAGAAAAAATTTTTTTTGTATTAAAAAACAGGCCGGATTTTAGTTTTTTAATTGATCGAATAAAAAACAGACAGCGAGTTAAAAATATTAAGCAAGAATTTATTGAAATTTTTGATTTAAAGCCGGAAGAATTAAAAGCCAAATTTTATGAAGTTGAGCATCATAGCGCTCATTTGGCCAGCGCTTTTTTCGTGTCGCCGTTTGATAAAGCGGCTGTTTTATCGGTTGACGGTATGGGAGATTTTGTAAGCACAATGTGGGGGATTGGAAGCGGCAATAATATTAAAACAATCGGTTATATAACTTATCCTCATTCTTTAGGATTTTTTTATACGGCTATCACTCAATATCTTGGCTTTTGGAAATGGGGCGACGAATATAAGGTTATGGGGCTTTCAGCCTTTGGCAAGCCGGTTTATTTGGATAAAATGCGGCAAATGGTAAAAATCAAAAAGAACGGTTATTTTGAGCTTAATCTTGATTATTTTATCCACCATAAAAAAGGCAGTAAAATGGCTTCTTGGGAAGGCGGAGAGCCGTTAACTGGACAATTATTTTCAGAGAAATTAATTGAAGAATTCGGGGTAATAAGGGGAAAAGACGATCCCATAACCGAACATCATAGAAATATAGCGGCATCAACCCAAGCCTTATATGAAGAAGTATTTTTTTATATTTTAAAAAATCTTTATCAGCAGACAAAATGCGATGTTTTGTGTTTTGCCGGAGGCACTGCCCAGAATAGTTTAGCTAACGGAAAAATTTTTAAAAATTCCAATTTTAAAGAAATTTATATTCCTCCGGCCGGTTATGATGCCGGTATTGCCGTTGGCGCGGCTTTTTATGTTTATAATCAAATTTTAAATCAGCCGCGCGGATTTATTATGGATTCGGCGTATTGGGGGCCGGAATATGGCGATGAAGAAATTAAAGATATTTTAAATAAAAATAATCTTGAATATAAATATTTAAATGACGATAATTTAATTAAAACAACGGCTGAATTTTTAGCGAACGGTAAAATTATCGGCTGGTTTCAAGATCGGACAGAATGGGGACCGCGCAGTCTTGGCAATAGAAGTATTTTAGCCAATCCTTGCATTCCAGAAATGAAAGATATCTTAAATTTAAAAATAAAAAAGCGAGAATCTTTTCGGCCATTTGCTCCGTCAATTTTAGAAGAAGCAGTTGGTGATTATTTTGAAAGCAATTATCCTGTGCCGTTTATGGAAAAAGTTTATTTTATTAAGCCGGAAAAAAGAAAAGAAATTCCGGCAGTTGTCCATATTGACGGAACCGGCCGGCTTCAAAGCGTTTCCTTGAAAACAAATCCAAAATATTGGAAACTGATTAAAGAGTTCGGTAATTTTACAGGAACGCCAATTTTGATCAATACTTCATTTAATGAGAATGAGCCGATTGTTAATCATCCCCAAGAGGCTGTTGATTGTTTTTTAAGGACAAAAATGGATGTTCTTGTGATCGGCAATTATTTGATTAACCGAGAATAAAATTTTTAAATTCTAATTTTTATGCCAAATAATTTTGAGTCCAAATTTGAATCTAAAAAAGAAAAAAAACCTAAATTAATGTTTGTTTTTGATATTGATGGAGTTATTACCAATCCTGATACTAAAGAGCCTAATAAAAAAATTATAGAACGCATTGGGGCTGATTTAAATCAAGAATTACCGGTTGCTTTAATCACGGGCAGATCTATAAATTGGATAGAAAATAATATAATGCCAATTTTAAAGACCACTATTGAAAATAATCAAAAATTAGATTTATTATTTACATCGGGAGAAAAAGGTTCGGTTTCGGTGGAGTATGTTAATGGCGAACCAGTTAAAAAAATTGATGAAAATATTGTGATGCCTGTTCAATTAATGAGCGAAGTAAAAAAAATTATTCAACCTTATACCGATTTTATTTTTTATGATGAAACCAAAGAAACAATGATATCTATTGAAATTAAGGGCGGCGAGGACGATAAAAAAATTGAAAAACAGAAAGAAGTTTTATTTTTAATAGGTATACAACTTAAGAAAATAATCGAAAATTTTGATTTTAAAGATTTATTAAAGATTGATTTAACGGAAATAGCGGTAGATTTACAATTCAAAAGTCAGAGTAAAAAAATATCTACGCGGCATATTTTAGATTGGCTTAAAGGAAAAAACATTAACCCTTTTTCTTATATTGTTATCGGAGATAGTCCGAGCGATGCCGAGGCTGCGGAAGAATTTTTTACTCAAGGTTGCGATATAACTTTTGGTTATGTTGGTAAAAAAAATATTCAAAAACAGCCTTTTAAAACAAAAATAGCTAGCGAATATTTTGATCAAGGAACTTTAGAAATTTTAGACGAGGTTTTAAAAGATAAAAATAATTTTTGACAATATTTTGTTATAGATGTAAAATAATAAAAATAAAGATTATATGAATACTCTTGTGATCGGCAATTATTTAATTAACCGAGAATAAAATTATGTTAAAAATTTCAATTATTACAGTTTCTTATAATAGCGTTGCGACGATAGAAGATACAATTAAAAGTGTTTTATCTCAAACCTATCAAAATATTGAATATATTATTATTGATGGTAAATCAACCGATGGAACGCTTGAAATTATAAATAAATATAAAGATAAAATTGCTAAAATAATTTCTGAACCAGACAAGGGTCTTTTTGACGCTATTAATAAAGGTATTAGATTGGCAACAGGAGAAATAATCGGCATTTTACATTCAGATGATTTGTATAATAATGAAAAAGTTATCAGTATAGTTGCCAAAGAAATGGAAGAAAAAAAATTAGATGCCTGCTGGAGTGATTTGGTTTATGTTAATAGGGATGATACTTCTAAAATAGTTAGAGTTTGGAAGTCGTCATCATATGAAGAAGGAAAATTTAGAAAAGGTTGGATGCCGCCGCATCCGACATTTTTTGCCGGAAAAAATATTTTTGAAAAATATGGAGTTTATAATCTTAATTTTAAATTAGCGGCTGATTATGAATTAATGTTAAGGTTTTTAGAAAAATATAAGATTAAATCAAATTATATTCCGGAAATTTTAATGAAAATGAGAGTTGGCGGAGTAAGTAATCGCAGTTTTAAAAATATTAAAACTATTGTAAAATCTAATATTGATTGTTATAGGGCTTTTAAAGAAAATGGATTAAAAATAAATCCTTTAATAATTTTAATTAAGCCGCTTTCAAAAATTTTTCAATCTTTTTATAAAAATTAAAATAATTATGGAATATAACTACAAAAATATTAATTGCATTGTTGCTGGCGGAGCGGGGTTTATCGGACAGAATTTAGTCAATAAATTAATAGAAGACGGGGCAAAAGTTTATGTAATTGATAATTTTTCTTACGGAACATCAAAATCAAATGTAAATAAAAAAGCGCATATTATAGAGGGCGATATCAGAGACACTGATGTTTTTGAGAAATTACCAAGGCAACAATATGGTTATTTATTTTATTTTGCTTCTCCTTCTTCGGTGGTATTATTTAAGCAAGATCCGAATGAATGTTTGGATATTACTATCGGCGGTTTTATTAATTGTATTAATTATTGCGCGAAAAATAAAATTAAAATTATCTATCCTTCTTCCGGAAAGGTTTATATGGGAGCTGAGTCGCCATCAGCGGAAAATACTCAACTTCACTGGAATGCCTTAGACACTTATGCTAAATCAAAATCAATATTAGAAAATATTGCTTCTGCTTATGAGAAAATTTGTGATTCTTTGGGTTTAAGAATTTTTGCCGGTTTTGGGCCGAGCGAAAAACATAAAGGAAAACATGCCAGCGCAATTTATCTTTTTTGTAAAGAAATGGTGGGCGGGGAAATTCCTGTTATTTGGGGAGATGGAACTCAAACAAGAGATTTTGTTTATATAGATGATTTAGCAAGGGCAATATTAATTTTAGCGCAGAATTCCAAAGAATCGATTGTTAATATCGGTTCTGGCGAGGCAATTTCCTTTAATAAAGTAGTTGAAATAATTAATTCTATTTTAGAAACAAATATTATTCCAGAGCATATAGAAAAGCCTAAATTTTATGTGGAAGAGACTTTGGCAGATACTTTAATTTTAAAAAAATATTGTCCTCAATTGCAATATTCGCCCGAGGATGGGATAAGGGAAGTGATTAAATCTTTAAATTTGTTGTCAGAAGATCTTCAAGAAATAAAATAATTTCAGCTGAAATTTTTATTGATTCCATTGTGTCGCCTTTTTCATTTCGGTTTATTTTTTCAGCGATTTTTTCATACATTAATTTATAATTATCCATTTTATTAATTGTTTTTTTTCTTATAATACCGTTTTTATTTTCTGAAGAATAGATTGAATCATTTATTATTTTAACGGTTGATTTTTTCGTTCTAAGCTCAACATAATCTTGCACTCCGCGATAATCACTGCCTTTATCGCTTAATGTCATTGTGAAAAAAGCGCCATTTTCAAGCTCTATCCAGGCATTAAAAGTATTTTTTTCGGAGTTTGAGCCAGCGCCGTAATATTTTAGCTTATTAAAGTTATTGAGAAAAAGAAAATGATCAATCCAATGACAGCCATTATAAAGAAGCGGGCTTTTAGAATTTGGCCAATTATACCAATAAAGCAGTGGTTGTGATTGTTCGTGGACTATGCAATGATATGAAATTGGATCATTGTTTAAAATATTCAAATCTTTAACAGCTAAATCATTAAAAGGAGAATAGCGTTTATGAAAACAAGAAAAAATATTGCCATTATTTTTTTGAATGGCCGCGGTTAAATCGTCTAACTGTTTTTTTTCGGTAACAATCGGTTTTTCAATTACCGCATAAGCATTTTGGTTTATGGCTTGGATGGCCAATTCGGCATGGGTGTGGTGAAATCCAGCGATAAAAAATGCGCCATATTTTTCTTTCAGCCGCGGTATTGGCGAAGTGTCTAATTTTATTTTTTTTTCAAAATATATTTGGGCGGGATCGATTTCATGAACAGCTAATATATTTATATGCTTTTTTATATTCGGTAATATTTGAGTTTTTGCGTAATTGCCATAACCGAACAGAACAGCGGTTTTTTTATCAGTTTTTTTATCAATGATTTTTTCTCTAATTTCTGTTATGGCGCTTGGATTTTCAATATTAAAATATTCCATTTTTCCCCAGTCTGCGTTAATAATGCAATCTTTTGTTTTTTCTAAAATTTTATCGATGTTTTCATTAATTAATTTTTCCCCGGAATAAATACTCCAGCCGCGTATTTTTTGCCACCAAATTTGAGATCCTTGATTTTTTTCTATTTTTTTATAAGCGATTATATTATTGGGAATATTCAAAATAACCGATGGATTAATTTTTATTATTAATTCTTTTGGTAAAACAATTCGTTCTGTTAAGGCTGGATGAAGAGGAGCGATAAATGCGACTAAATCGCCGATGGCGAATTTATCATCATCGGCAGTTTCAAGAATAATGCCGATGCCGCAAGAAACATATTTTTCATTGCGAAATTTTTCTTGGAGACGGGATTTTATTTTTCTTAATACGGCGATTATCCCGAATTCGCGCAGATAATTAATGACCATAATAATGCTTTTGGGCCGGATAAAATACGCATCATCAAGTTTTTCAAGATTAATAAAACCGCGCGTTTGTATTCGGTATTCTTGGGAGCTTTTATAATAATCAAGAAATCCTTCCAGCCATTTATTTTTAACAAACATTTTCATAATTAAAATGAATTTTAAGTATATTAAAGATTTGATTATTTTATCAAAATTAGTTTGCTTTGGCAATAATTAGGATCGGATATTTTGTTTTTTTAATGAAGTAGGTATAGACATTACCGGGAAGTATTGACA
>JBBTRJ010000061.1:0-7452 GCA_038065215.1 Patescibacteria group bacterium | reverse complement strand
TTTGGATTTTGCTCGAAATAGTTTCGAACTTTGTCCAACAAACACCGCCAAAATTGAAAATCGGAATCGGAAGCCGAAATGGGGTCGGCACGAAGTGCCGACACAAATGTATTCCCCCCCAAAAATCCTGAATCCTTGCAGAATCAGGATTTTGTGGGGGGAATGCAGAACAGACGGCGCTTCGCGCCGACCATATTTTTGGTTCTGAAACCCTTTTCGAAAAATTGCGGAGGCGGAAGGATTCGAACCTTCGAGAGGATTGCTCCCCTGACATCTTAGCAGGATGCCGCTTTCAGCCACTCAGCCACGCCTCCATAAAAACTTACAATTAATAATAAAATATACCATCACGCTTAGCAAATCAATACTTAAAAAACTTCTCTTTATTGATAAAGAGAAGTTAAAAAATATTTTATTGTATTTTTATGATTTCAAATGTCTGATAACATAAATACCAAGACCAAGAACCATTGATAAAAGAATTATATTAAACAACCAACTTTCTAAAAATGATCCCACTGAATCAAGCAATGATGCTGTTAAACTCAAATTAGATTTATTATCTTTAACCGTAATCGTCGAAGAAGCTACTGCTAATTGATTAATATTTTTATTATCAACATATTCCATATCAGCGTTCAATATTAATTCTCCGGTTTTTGAGGAATTATTAATTTTTATTTTCACGCTCGCAGATCCTTGTCCGTTAGCAAAAATTTTTCCAATATTGAATGTTATATTTTGCCCCGATTGAGCAGAGGGATTAACATTCGCGCTTTGATATTCAACTCCTTTTGGAAGAATTATATTAATTTTTGCATCCGCAACGCTGCTGTTGCCGATATTTTTATAAACAACTGTATAATTTATTTCATCTCCTATAATAACTTCGGATTTATCAACATTTGAAACTAATACCACTGCCAAAGAATTTAAATTTGCGGGAATTCTAACTGCGGTTGTCAGGCTTGTATTATTTACCGTTGTATTATTTGTTGTTATAGCGGCAATAGTTGCCACAGGGCTTATAAAATTAAATATCGTTCCATAATTTGTACCATAAGCGTTTCGGGCAACGGCTCTGAAATAATAAATTGTATTAGGGGTAAGATTAGATAAAATATAAGAATAATTATAAGCAATTGTTCCCATTCCCATCGGTTGGCTGTTTGTTATTTGCCCTAATGATTGAGTTGTGCCGTATTCAAACCAAGCGGTTGCAATAGCCCCATTGGCATTCACGGCGCCATTAAGCAATATTGAATTTGTATAAAACACATTAGCTGAATTTGTTGTTGTAATAGGCATTAAACCTTGAAATGATTGATTTATTGTTATAAAACTTGTTGTAAAACTCAATGTATTTCCATAAACCGTTCCATATTGATTTGAAGCAACAGCGCGGTAATAGTAAGTGGTGTTAGACAATAAACCGGAAATATAACCCGTTGTATTTACTGAAAAATTTCCGCTGCCAACTGATTGGCTGGCCGAAGAATATCCAAAATTTTGAGTTGTTCCATATTCAAACCAAGTATTAGTGTTTGAATTATTCGGATTTATTAAAGCGTTTAATGTTGCTGAATTTTGATAAATTAATATTGCTGAATTTGTTATCACAATCGGAACTGAACCGCTTTGAAATTGCGAAGTTATGAAAGAAGTTGTAAAACTTGATATATTCCCATAAGATGTGCCGTATGAATTTGAAGCAACAACGCGGTAATAGTAAGTGGTGTTAGATAATAAATTGGAAAGATATGTTGAAATATTTATTGAAGTGTTCCCACTGCCAATAGTTTGACTGCCAATTATTGATCCAAAATTTTGAGTTGTTCCATATTCAAACCAAGTATTAGTGTTTGAATTATTCGGATTTATTGAAGCGTTAAGAGTCGCGTTATTTTGATTTATTGAAGTGGCGGAATTAGTAATATTTGTTGGCATCTGACCTTGTTGTTGCCCTCCGCCAACTTGCGCTCTGAAAGTAATATGCCCTTGAGTTGTCCATCCGGCAGAAACATCGCCAATGTTTAAACCGGTTGTTGTAATAATTTCATTTCCGCTTTGTCCATATAAAAGCGGGATAGGCGTTGCTGATTGATTTGGATACCATTTAACAGATCCATTAATGAATGTTAAATTTTGAGTTGAGCTCAAACTTATTAAAGATGTGCCAGTGATAGCGGTTGCGTTAGACGCATATAAATCTGCGGAAACAGTAAAAGAATTAAAATTTCCGCCCGGAATATTCGCTTTTACTCTTGTTTGTGTGGCGGTATCGGCTGAAGCGTTATGATAATAAATATCAAAACTCACAATATCTCCGGTATTTGCCATAGTTGAACCCGACCAACAAGTAGTGCAACTTGGGCCATTTGTTGAATAATTGCCGGTTCTTAAAATTGGTTTATCTAATGAATCGGTATTAAAATACGCTCCAGCGGCAAATATCGGATTAATAAAAATCGGCATTCCAATTGCTAATGCGCTAATAACAGAAACTATTAATATTTTTTTACTTGATAAATTTTTCATAATTTTATATATATAGCAGATTTTGATAATAATGTCAATACCTTATAATCTAATCCATTTTTAAATTTTCAATAAATTAAAAACTTAAAAATAGAGCGGGAAGATGGGAAATAAACCATCTTCCCGCAAAGTTTATAGAGTTGGGTCGGGTCCTGGTCCCGATGGTCCAGACGACCCCGATGATCCTCCCCTTGTTTCCGACGATGAAGATTCTTCTTTTTTTGGAGCCACATAATATCCAGCGGTCCCGCAAAGAATACCAACTCCCACATCGCCCCAGCTGAATTGATCGAGAAGAGACTTATCGCCGTCAAAATATAAAGTTATTCCGACGATAACAACTCCTCCGCCGACTAATTCATTTTTCCCGCTTTTTATTCCATACCCAGCAGTAACTGCTCCGGCACAATATGACAACTTGCGCCAAATGTCATCGCTCAGCCCTAAAAACAAATTCTTCTGAGGCTGTGGCTGTGGCTGCGGTTTATTTTCGGTTAAAAAAACTTTTTCCGCCGATGGTTTCAATTTTTCCATCGAAACCGAAGGAACAACAACGGGCATAGGAATAAAATTATGAATCATCCTCCACCCCTTTGTGGCAAAATGCTCGGCAAATGGGTTTCCCTTTTTTGCTGAAATAGGGATTCCCGCGGGAATACATCCTTCGACATTCTTCCCATTTTTTGTTGTTTCCACATAGAACAAACGATCTGTCCTATGTAAAACTTCTGTCTCCGGGTTGAAAAATGTTTTATCAATGACATTTCCAACCCCGGAAAGCATCGGGAGTTTTCCCTCTGCGCAAAGTTGATGTCGGGGATCTTCTTCGGCTACTGAAGCAGCAGATGAAGAAGTAGCAAAAACAACTAAACAAAAAATTCCAAAAATGATCATCAGCCAAAATAAAAATTCTGATTTCTCGCGTATTTGTTTCATTGCTTCTATTATCCCTATATCTTTCATACTCCCCCTTATTTATACTCATTATTTAATGAGTTATTTTTTTATTAAAAAACAGATTAAACTCTACAAATTATTTTACAAAATGTCAAGCAAAAAAATATGTTATATTTTAGAAAGTTCTCCTTCAATAAATATATCAATATCTCCTTCTAAAACTTTTTCCGCCTGGTTTGTTTCTATATTATTGCGGTGGTCTTTGACTAATTTATAAGGATTAAGAAAATAAGAACGGATTTGATTTCCCCATTCCGGTTTTACTTTTGTCCGCAATTGCGATAATTCTTCGGCTTTTGTTTCTTCCATCAGTTTGATAAGTTTTGATTTAAGCACCTTCATCGCCCGCTCGCGATTTTGCTGTTGAGATCTTTCAACTCTGCAAGAAACGCTGATGTTTGTCGGCAAATGAACTATTCGCACCGCAGTTTCAACTTTATTGACATTCTGTCCGCCCGGACCGCCGGCTCGGGAAAATTCAATCCTTAAATCATCAGCCGGAATTTCAAATCCTTCGCTTTCAATTTCCGGCATATCGGGCAAAACCTCAACCAAAGCAAAAGAAGTGTGCCTTTTTTTATCAGGCGAAAACGGAGAAATTCTTACTAATCTATGAACGCCGGATTCATTTTTTAAATAGCCGTAAGCATAATCGCCCTTAATTTCAATTGAAACATTTTTTAATGGATGCCGGCCGGTTTTTGATTGAAAATCGCCAAGCGTTTCATCAAGCACTTTAACTTTCCAACCGCGTTTCTGAACATATTGGGAATACATTTCATAAAGCATTGAAACCCAATCCTCTGAATCTTGCCCGCCGGCGCCGGAGAAAATAGAAATAACCGCCGATTGTTTATCATATTTTCCGGAGAAAAACTGTTCAATTTCCAACTGCCTCATTTTTCTTTTAATGGAAAAAATTTCTTCTTGATTTTTTCTTGCCCATTCTCCACTACCGGATAAAGATTGAAAATCAGCCCCGATATCCGCCAAATTTTTATTTATTTCATCAAATCTTTTTATTAAATCGCGGAGCTGTCCGGCCTCTTTATTTTTATTTTCCGCCAATTGGCGGTTTTTCCAAAGGTCAGGATCAATAAGCTCAAATTCAAGCTCTTTTAAATAAATTCTTTTTTCTTCAATATTGATTTTTCCAGCCAATTGCCCGGATAATTCTTGCAAATTTTCAAGTTGTTTTGATAACTCATCTTTCATAATTTAAAAATATTATCATAGTTTTTCCTCAAATAAAAATAATAGGCATATTGAATTAAACACAATTTATTTGTATATTTACTTTAAATTATGAAACTGGACAGCAAACAGTAAAGAAAAAATTCTTCTTCAATCCGCTCACGAATTTGCTTCGCAAATTCTGCGCTTCCGTTTAGATTTCAAAAGAATCTTTTCTTTACTGTTTGCAAAACAAGAGTTTCGTAATTCAAAGTATATTTAAATTATGAAATCACATATCGAAAACCTAAATTTAAATAAATTAGACCAAGAATATCATTTGGAAAATATTAAACTATTGATAGAAAGCAGAAAAAATGAAAGATTAAACGAAAAGGATTTTAGAGATGTCTTTGATGAAAAAGAAATCGAAGATGATTTAAAAATTGTAAATATTTTAGAAAATCGATTTGGAAAAGATATTAATCACCTTAACCAAGAAGAAATTATTAGAATTGAAAATAGTAAAAAAAGAAGCGAGGCTTTAGAAATTATTATTATAAATGAAGGAGAAATTAATAATTGGTTTGGCGAAAACGCTTACCTTGTCAGAACAACAAAATTTGATGATTTTATAAATGGATTCGATGGAATTTTAGAAATAGACTCGCAAGGGACGAGTATTAATAAAATCCAACGCGCCGCATTGGCAATTGATGCCTCAATGAAAACCGATTATTATTATATAAAATCAAAAATTGACAGAAATATAGAAAAAATAACAACAAAAGAGGGCCAATCCGGCATAAAATATTTCAAATCTGCCATAGATGATTATAAAGGAAAATTAGAAAATATTATTCCAATTGTTATCGGCGTCAAAGGGGAAACTGTCGATGAATTGATAGATTTTTGCGCTCAACTTATAAAATTAAAATCTAATAAAGAAAAAACTGATAATGAAAAAACAATTTTTAAAGAAATCCAAAAAAAGATTGAAGAACATCCCGCTCAATTCATATTTTTAGAAGAAATAAAAATGCAATTGAATATGTATAGTCGCCTGTTAGAAAATAAAAATGATGAAATAAGTAATCTTTATAAGCAAGAAATCAAAGATTTTGTTGAAATAATTAATAATATAATCGAATCTAAAAAAGATATTATTCAAAACAAAAACGAAATAGAAAACGACGAGATTTATTTAATAATTAAAAATTTAACAAAATAAAAATATCAGACTCATTAAATTAAATTACGCTGTATACTTTGAATTACGAAACTCCGATTTTGAGAATAACGGGCAAAAAAATTTTCTGAAATCTAAACGGAAGCGCAGGATTTGCGAAGCAAATCCGTGAGCGGATTGAAGAAAATCTTTTTGCCTGTTATTTACAGTTTAGTTTTGTAATTCAAAGTGTATACAATTAAAAAAAGCCTTGCGTTTTTATGCGCAAGGCTTATAATCTCTTTCCAGGGCTTTTATATATACTTATATACTCTGGTAATTATCTGTGTAAACTTCTATCTCTTCTTTTGTTATTCTACGGTCATCTGAAGAAATCTGCCGTAGAAAAACCAGCATTGCCATATCAGCGTCCGCGCCCTTTTTTTCCACTATTTCTTTAAATTTAGGGTCGCTTATCATTTTCAAGAGCAATAACTCTTCGTAATCCATTACTGCTCCCAACTCTATTTCAAACTTAATCTTGCCGTCTAAAAGCAAGATTATTTTTTTCTCTTCATTCTGCTTTTTTGATTCTTCTACTTTAGATAAACATTCCCTTTGTTTATCCCGCTCTTCTTTTATTTCCCCTTCCAATGAGAGCTTTCTTTTAATCAAGGCGTCGTAATCCGCCTTATTAAGCTTTATTACCTCTTCTATGTTTGCCATACAACCCGTAATGGCAAACATAATAACCATAATCAATAATAACCCTATGGTTATTGTCAAATCTTTCCTGCTCTCTTTTCTTTCATTCTTTTCCACTCCACCCTCCTCTTACTTTCCTTTTTTGATGTACTTAAAATGCGCTTTTTACTTAAAAAGCGCATTAATTTATTGTATAGAGAAAATATTAAATTGTCAACTAAATAAACTTAACACGCTAAAATTTAGAGGCAAGACCTTCGCGTATAGTGCGAAATCGTCGCTCTAACGCGCCGATTTCTTTCTGAATGCCATTGTGGTACAAAAATTCAATCATAGATTATGAGTTGCTGAAGTCCGTACCACGATAAAATGCGAGTTCGTAAGGGATTTCTTTCCGCAGTTCCGTACCAATATATGGCGCTTCCGCATGTGATAATTCTTCCAATTGTTTACCAGTTAAATGACCATACTTTACGACAATCCTATCAAGCATATTCTTTTCTTCTTCATTAAAAACAGAAATATCTGGTTCAGTAAGACATTTATATACCTCTGTTGCGTTGTATCCATCGCGCTCTTCCACTTGCTCAACGCCGAGCATTTTCTTTTTTGCCATTTCAACAGTAATTTTTTCCAAAGCTGACGGCACCGGCCCCATTGGAAGCGCGCGGTATACATCCCCCGTGATTGACTTCTGAACTTTCTCGTACAAATCAAAATCGGCAAAATAAAGCAATTTCGCTAATTTCTTTTTGCCACGCACCTCGCCTTTCAGCTTCCGGCACAAGTATAAAACGGCATTTTGATATTTTTTCTGATGTAAAGACATATCATTTATATAATACTATGACAACAAGATGAAGGCAACTAATCTATCAGAAACACTGCTAACTCCCCACAACCTTATAATC
>JBBTRJ010000060.1:0-11999 GCA_038065215.1 Patescibacteria group bacterium | reverse complement strand
TTTTAGGAAATAATCAGACACAGACACAGCAATCGTCAATGACACAGTCGCAATCATCTTCTGTGTCAGCACCAGTAACAACATCATCATTATCAACAACATTATCATCAACACAAACTAACACAACATCAAACATAAACATATATCAAAGTCCGTCAACAGCGGGAGTTAGCGTCGGGAATTGTCCTGTTTCAGTGCCTGGATGTAATACGCCGATTAATGTGAGCGATAATCCCCAGGTTAAAATTGGCGCTTTTGGCATTGGTGGAGTTTTGCGTGGTTATTCCGACGCAATTTTTGACGGCAAAGTCGGCATCGGAACAGATAATCCAACACAAAAATTAGATGTGGTCGGACCAATAAAATCTTCTTCAGGAGGAATTGTGTTCCCCGATAATACACTGCAAACAAGCGCGTCTTATAGTTTTGGCGGGATATATGTAATGGAAAATCCTGGTCCTTCTTGTCGCCGAATAAATCCTTTTACCGGCGGATGCTCTTGCCCTTCTGGTTTTTCACCAGATTTTGCTTCTGATGGTCCTATACATTCATATTTTTGTTATAAAGCAGGAAGCGCCTCAACTCTATCAACCACCGCGCCAAGTATCGCTTTTACCGCTTCGCCGATGACTACTTTTGCAGGTCAACCAACTACATTATCTTGGAATTCAGATGGTCTGAGTTGTACTGCCAGCGGAGATTGGAACGGATCGAAAGCTCTTATTGGATCAGAATCGGTTAACACATTAGCCGGAGATAGTATTTCAGATAAAACCTTCAATTATACTTTAAGTTGTACTAATTTAATTGGCACTAGTGTTAATAGTATTGCAGTTGTTTCCAAGGGCTGGAAAAATACAACCGGTGAAGGGGGTTTAGGCGAAACTTGTAATCAATGGTTATCAAGAACAAGTCAGGCTGGAATTAATGGCAGTCCAGCTGGCGCTATAAATACCAATGGAATACGTCTTGTTCAGCCGGTTGGTAATTGTTGGTATAAAACTAATTATATTTATGATCAGGGTCAGGATACTTATAGAATAGACAACCCATCATCATATAGATATTCTCCCGGATATGCCAATGGCGGATTTGGTATGGGTTCTTATCCTTCCCTAAGTTCGTATCAGACAGATGATCATATCTATTGGATACCAGTATCATTAAATCAAAATTGTTCTACGTGTTATACTCAAACAAGGCGATAATCTGATTATTTTTCAAAAAACTCCGGTATAATACCGGAGTTTTTTATTATAAATAAACTTTTTTGACGACAATATAAATAATTGTTAATATTCAAATATATATGGATAAAGACGAAATAAAAAATAGAATAGAAAAATTAAAAACAGAAATAAATTATTATCGCTATGCTTATCATGTATTAGATAAATCTTTAATATCGGATGCCGCTTTAGATTCATTAAAAAAAGAACTTTTCGATTTAGAAACGCAACATCTGGAATTTATTACTCTGGATTCGCCGACTCAAAGAATTGGCGGAGAGCCATTGAAAAAATTCAAAAAAATTTCTCACGAAACCACGATGTTGTCTTTTAATGACGCGTTTTCAGAAGATGATGTCAGGGATTGGGTTAAAAGAGTTGAAAACTATTTGGGACATTCAATAATAAGCGAAAATTTAAGCGATTCTTTTTATTGCGAATTAAAAATTGACGGGCTTGCCGTAGAGCTTGTTTATGAAAATGGCATTTTTGTTCAAGGTTCAACGCGCGGCGACGGTTTAATCGGCGAAGATATTACGCAAAATTTAAAAACTATAGAAGCGATACCGCTTGAAATTTTAAAACCTGATGAAATTGCGAAAAATTTAAAAAATTTAGGTTTAGATTTTAATGATTATGTCATAAATCCCGTTCACTTAATTATTCGCGGAGAAGTTTTTATTAATAAAAAAGAATTTGAAAAAATAAATAAAGAAGCTAAAAAATCTGGCGGAAAGATTTTTGCCAATCCGCGCAATATGGCGGCCGGTTCGGTGAGGCAATTAAATTCAAAAATTACCGCTATCAGAAAATTGGATTCTTTTCAATATAATATAATAGCTAATTTAGGGCAAAAAACTCACGAAGAAGAACATTTATTGTTAAAAGCTTTCGGATTTAAAACAAATTCCTATAATCAATCGGTAAAATCTTTAAAAGAAGTATTTGAATTTAGAAATTATTGGGGTAATAAATTACGCCGTAAAAAACTTCCCTATGAAATAGACGGTGTTGTTATTATTGTTAATAATAATAAAATTTTTGAAAATGCCGGAGTAATCGGAAAAGCGCCGCGAGCCGCTATTGCTTATAAATTTTCTCCGAAAGAATCAACAACAATTATTGAAAATATTAAAATACAAATCGGACGCACCGGCGTTTTAACCCCGGTGGCAATTCTAAAACCAGTGGAATTAACCGGCATAAAAATAACCCATGCCACACTTCATAATTTCGATCAAATCAAAAGATTGGAATTGAAAATAGGCGATACGGTAATTGTCAGCCGCGCCGGAGATGTTATCCCTCAAATTACTCAAGTTTTAAAAGAATTGCGGACCGGCCATGAAAAAGAATTTAAAATTCCAACACATTGTCCGATTGATAATGCAAGGGTTGTAAATGTTGGAGCAATTTGGCGATGTTCAAATCCGAAATGCGGAGCTAAAAATAAGAGATCTTTACAGCATTTTGTTTCGCGGACAGCTTTTGATATCCGCGGTTTGGGTAAAAAAATAATTGATAAATTCTTGGACGAAGGATTGATTTCCGACGCGGCTGATATTTTTAAAATTGAAGAAGGGGATATTGCGGTTTTAGAAAGATTTGGAGAAAAATCAGCTCAAAATATAATCCGTGAAATTCAAGCGCATAAAACAATAAGTCTGGCGCGATTTATTTACAGTTTGGGGATTTTGCATATTGGCGAAGAAACCGCCTTGCTTTTGGCAAAACAATATTCCGTTTCATCAATAAAAGAATTCATTGAAAAATATAAAAATTTGTCCTTGGAAGATTTACAAAATATCCGCGATATCGGCCCGAAAGTCAGTCAAAGTGTTTATAAGTGGTTTTATGATAAGCATAATATAGAATTTTTAAAGAAATTGGAAAAAGTAGGAATTATTATTGAAACCGAAAAACTTAAAAGTTTAAAAGCTGAAAAACTTAGAGGCAAAACTTTTGTATTGACTGGCAGTTTGGAATCAATGAGCCGCGATAAAGCTAAAGAAAAAATTCGCGAATTGGGAGGCGATATTTCGGAATCCGTAAGCAAAAAAATTGATTATGTCGTTGCAGGCGATGAACCTGGTTCAAAATACGATAAAGCGAAGCGATTGGGAGTGAAAATTTTAACTGCAAGCGATTTTTTTAAAATTTTAGAATAATAAAACTATAAGATTTGTCAGTATCGTTTATATTTTTATCTAATAATTAGCGGATAAATTATTTTTTAGAATATTACATTACATTGACGATCGTCAATGTAATGTAATGAGTTTTTAAGTTTTATTTGGATAATTTTAAAAAATTTGTTATTATTTTTTTTATGATAAACAATCAATTAAAAACAATTTTTTCCGCCGCTCAGCCAAGCGGGAATTTGCATATTGGCAATTATTTAGGAGCTATAAAACAATGGGTTGAATTACAAGATAAATATAATTGCATTTTTTCCATTGTTGATTATCACGCTATAACTGTTTACCAAGAACCTCAAAAACTTCGCGAAAAAATATTGGAAACCGCGATGATTTATTTGGCGGCCGGAATTGATTCAAAAAAATCAACTATTTTTGTTCAATCGAATATCTCAGAACATACGGAATTAGCATGGATTTTAAATACAATCACAAAAATTCCGGAATTAGAATTAATGACTCAATTCAAAGACAAGGCAAAAAGACTTAGAAATAAAGCGAGTGTCGGGCTTTTTGATTATCCGGTTCTTATGGCGGCGGATATTTTACTTTATAAAACCGACTTTGTTCCGGTTGGCGAAGACCAAAAACAGCATATTGAATTTGCGCGAATGCTTGCCAGAAAATTCAATAATTTATACGGCGAAACTTTTATCGAGCCGAAAGAAATAATATTAAAAGAAGGGGCAAGAATTATGGGATTAGACGATCCGACAAGAAAAATGTCTAAAAGCGCGGAAAATCAGAATAATTATATTGCTTTGACAGATGAGCCGTTTTTAATAAAAGAAAAAATAAAAAGAGCGGTAACGGATTCTAGTAAAGAAATAATTTATGACGAAGAAAAAAAACCAGGCATTTCCAATCTTCTAACAATTTATTCTTTGCTTTCAAATAAACCGATTAAGCAATTGGAAAAAGAATATCAAAATAAAAATTATGGAGAATTTAAAAATGACGCGGCTGATGCCGTAATTGAATTTTTAACGCCATTTCAAAAAAAATTGAATAAATTAAAAGAAAATCCGGATAAAATTAAAAAGATATTAAAAGATGGCACTGAAAAAGCCAGTGAAATTGCCAAAAATACTCTTAAAGAAGTAAAAAATAAAATGGGATTGAACTATTAAGATGAGGAAAGAATTTGATTTAATCATCTCCAAAATTAAAAACAGGAGAAAACTTTATTTCGGCATTACGGCGGCGTTAATTTCCGCTGGTATTGCCGCTGTTATTCCGTATATTTACGGTCGGCTTATTGATATTGCCATCGCGCCGAATTCACAAATTAAAATAATTCTCGGGCTTATTTTTTTGTGGCTAGTTTTATCTTTTTTAAATAACGGATTAAGCCGTTTTGTTGATAAAAAAGCTTATGAAATATATGTTGAAGTTTTTAACGGTCTTTTTATAGATTTTTTTCACCAGCTTATTTTGCTTCCGATGAAATTTCACAAAGAGCATAAAATGGGGAAAGTAATGAAAAGAATAGATCACGGGATTGAAACATTGTGTAATATGATTGAAAGAACGATTTTCAAATTCGCTCCGAATTTAATTTCTTTTTTTATTGCTTTAATTATTCTTTTTTTTGTTGAATGGCGATTAAGTTTAATATTAACAATTTCCGCCATATTGTATATTTTAGCAACAATATATTACACAAAAGGAATTGTTAAAAAACAAAAAATTATGAATCGCGCGTGGGATAAAGCATTTGGAGATCTTTGGGATTCTGTTTTAAATGTAGAGGCGGTTAAGGCATCAACTAATGAAGAATTTGAAAGAAAAAGAAATATAAAAAATCATAATCGCGCCGGAGAGATATTTAAAAATTGGCGGTTAATCTGGATAAAAATGGGTTTTTGGCAGGGAATAATTTTTGCAATAAGTTTTGTAAGTGTTGTAAGTATTGGAGCGTTTATGCTCCGTAATGGAGAATTAACCGCCGGACAGCTTATAATGTTTATCGGATATACCAGCTTGCTTACGGCTCCATTGGCTCAATTAGCCGACCAATATCGCTTAGTAAGAACATCTATTATAAATTTTAGCCGCGCGATGAAATATTATGAAATGCCTCCAGAAAAAGATTTGCCGTTCTCAAAAGATATTAAAGATTTAAAGGGAGAGGTAATTTTTGAAAATGTGGATTTTGGTTATAAAAAAGACAAATTAACAGCAGAAAATATTTCTTTTAAAGCCGAAGCCGGAGAAAATATTGCGTTAGTCGGCGAATCCGGCGTTGGGAAAAGCACGCTTGTCGGTTTGATAAGTCGTTATTATCTGCCGTTAAAAGGGAAAATTTTAATTGACGGAATTGATATTAAAAAAATCACTCTTAAATCATTAAGAGAAAGGATCGCCATTGTTCCGCAGGAAGTTTTATTATTTAACGATACGATTAAAAATAATATTCGTTATGGAAAAACTAATGCTACAGATAAAGAAATTATTGAGGCCGCCAAAGCCGCCAATGCTAATGAATTTATAGAAAATTTTTCTAAAAAATACGATACTTTAGTGGGCGAGCGGGGAATAAAACTTTCTACCGGTCAAAAACAAAGAATCGCCATTGCTCGCGCTATTTTACGAAATCCGAGAATTTTAATTTTAGATGAAGCGACATCTGCGCTTGATTCAGTTTCGGAAAAATTGGTTCAAGAAGCTTTAAACCGCCTTATTAAAAATCGGACGACTTTCATAATCGCGCATCGCTTAAGCACAATTCAGCATAGTAATAAAATCATAGTCATTGAAAAAGGAAGAATTGCCGAAATGGGAAATCATAAAGAATTAATGGAAAACCCAAAAGGAATTTATCGCAATTTCTGGGAAATGCAAACCGCAATAGAAAAAATTCATTGATTATTATTGCGAATTTTTAATTAGCGGATTATACTTTTATAATGCAAAAAATCGTTAAATTTTTAGATAAACTGGAAGATAAAATACGGGGGAAATTAAGCCATTGGCCGATTATTTACGCTTTTATCGGCGGAGTCGGAATAGTACTTTTTTGGAGAGGTATTTGGTTAACGGCCGATATATTACATATAGGCGGGCTTTTTTCAATTTTAATAAGCGTTATTATTCTTTTATTTACGGGGCTTTTTGTTTCTTTTTTTATCGGGCATTACATTATTCTTTCTGGCCTTAGACAAGAAAAAAAGATTGAAGAAAAAGAAGAGGCGGAAATTGAAATTGAATTGGATTTACAGCAAGCTCAAATGAAAGTATTAATTGAAATTAAAAATAAAATTGAAAAAATAGAAAAAACTATAGATGATATAAATTCTAAATGAAACAAATAATTAACAAACAAATATTAGCACATCTTGTTAAACTTTCAAAAATTGATATCAAAGAAATAAAAGAAGGAAAAATTTTAGCGGATTTGGAAAAAATTTTAGAACATTTTGAAGAATTAAAAAATATCGACATAAATATAAGAAATATTAAATTATCAGTTAATATGGCAAAATCGGCGAATATTGTCAGAAATGACGAAGATAGTAAAAATATCAATAAAGAAACATCAAATGTTGATTTAATAAAATCTTTTCCAGATAGAGAAAAGGGGTTTTTAAAAATTCCGCCGGTATTTGAATAACTGTAAAATATAAAATATTGATTAATATTTTATATTTCATATTTTATGGATTTAAAAAATCTTACAATTAAAAAATTCCATCAAGGTTTAATAGATAAAGAATTTTCCGTTTTTGAAATTACAAAAGAGTTTTTTTCTTCTATAAAAGAAAAAGATAAAGAAATTGGGGCATATTTAAAGTTAACCGAAGATATGGCAGAATCTCGGGCCAATAAAATCGATATTAAAATAAGTAATGGAGATAATATCGGAATTTTAGAGGGGATTCCACTGGCTATTAAAGATAATATTTTAATCAAGGGAGAAATAACAACCGCCGCTTCAAAAATTTTGGAAAATTATGAAGCAAGTTATGATGCTACAGTTATTCAAAAATTAAAATCAGTCGGCTCTATTTTTTTGGGAAAAACGAATATGGACGAATTTGCCATGGGATCATCAACGGAAAATTCAGCATTCCAAAAAACGAAAAATCCTTATGATTTAGAAAGGGTGCCAGGCGGTTCTTCGGGAGGATCAGCCGCGGCTGTTGCCGCAGATATGGCTATTGCGGCTTTAGGTTCTGATACCGGCGGTTCAATCAGGCAACCGGCAAATTTTTGCGGTGTTGTCGGCTTAAAGCCGACTTATGGCGCAGTTTCGCGCCGCGGATTGATTGCTATGGCTTCGAGTTTGGATCAAATCGGCCCAATTGCAAAAACCGTCGAAGATGCGGCTATTTTATTTGAAGCGATTGTCGGCCGCGATGAATTAGATGCTACCAGCTTAGATATTAAATATAGCGATAAATTTTTGAATCCGAATTTTGAAAATATAAAAAAGTTAAAAATCGGCTTGCCAAAAGAATATTTTACAGAAGGAATTGATAAAAATGTTTTAAACGCGATAGAAAAATCAATAAATTCTTTAAAATCTCTTGGTTTTGAATTTAAAGAAATCAGTTTGCCAAATACAAAATACGCCTTGTCTTGTTATTATATTATTATGCCGGCGGAAGTAAGCTCAAATTTAGCGAGATTTGACGGCATACGCTATAGTCAAATCTCAAATCTCAAATTTCAAATTTCAAATTTACAAAATATTTATTTAAAAACACGAGGTGAAGGTTTTGGCGAAGAAGTTAAAAGAAGAATTATTTTAGGAACTTTTGTTTTATCGTCCGGATATTATGATGCTTATTATTCTAAGGCGCAAAAAATAAGAGAATTAATAAAAGAAGATTTTAATAAAGTCTTTGATGAAGTTGATGTTATTTTAACTCCAGTAGCCCCGAATCAGGCTTTTAAAATAGGGGAAAAAATAAAAGATCCGCTTCAAATGTATCTTGAAGATATTTTTACTATTCCGGTTAATTTAGCGGGTTTGCCTGCAATTTCAATTCCAGTTGAAAATTATAAAATAAAAAAAAACCCGCCTGTTGGCAGACAAGAACTACCGGTCGGATTTCAGCTTATTGGCAAGCATTTCCGTGAAGCTGATATTTTGGGAATTGGGCAGTTATACGAGAAGAATTTTACTCAAATTAGCGCAGCCGACGGGATTTGAACCCGTGATCTCCTCCGTGACAGGGAGGCGTGATAAACCAGGCTACACTACGGCTGCATTGTTCCAATATTAAGGCAATTTTTTATTTATTTCAACCCTTTTACAATTTCTTTGAATTTTTTTCCCCTATCTTTATAATCTTTAAACATATCAAAACTGGCGGAAGCGGGGGAGAATAAAACAGCTATTAGAGGATGGGGTGCAACAGCACCAGTCGCTAAGGATTTAGCGGTTTTGTGAGCGAGATTAACGGCGGATTTTAAATCATTAGCTTCTATAATTTTAAATTCTTTATTTTTAATTTTAGAAATTACTTTTACGATTTTTTTCTTATTTTCGCCGAATAAAATAATTAATTTCGTATTGGAATTTTTCAGCGCGTTAGCAAGGGGAGTATAATCTAATCCCTTATCTTTTCCTCCAGCAATTAGAACATTCGGCTCTTTAAAAGATTTTATCGCGGCCACTGCGGTGTAAGGATTAGTTGACGCAGAATCATTATAAAAGTTTATTCCAACATTCTCAAAAACATTAGAATGAACTAATTCCAAGCGATGTTCCATTCCTTTAAAATTTTTAATAACTTTTTTAATTATATTTTTTTTAATTTCAAGATTTTTTGCTACCATTGCCGCCATCACTGCATTTTTTAAATTATGAACTCCGAGCATTTTAATTTTTTCAATATTAAACAATTTCAAATTTTCTATTAAAACGGGGAATTTTTGACTGATACTTTTTTTTACAACCCAATGGCTCCATTTATTATCAGCATCATAAAAAATTTTGTCTGATTTTTTCTGCCATTTGGCAATATTAGCTTTCGCCTCAATATATTCTTTAAAATTTTTATGGCTGTCTAAATGATCTTCGAAAATATTCAAAATAACGGCGATATCAGGCGAATATTTTAAATCTTGCAATTGAAAACTCGAAAGTTCAAAAATAACAACTGATTTTTTATCTAATTTCGGCAGAATTTCAACTGCCGGTTTTCCAATATTGCCGACCAAATGAACATCTTTTTTATCAGCTTTTAAAATTTTATAAAGCAAAGTAGCCGTTGTTCCTTTGCCTTTTGTGCCGGTAATGCCAATTATTTTACAGCCGATTTTTTTTGCGTTTTTAAAAAATAAATCCGTGGAGCTTGAAAATATAACGCCTTTTTTAATGGCGTTTTTAATTTCCGGCAGATTATAAGGCACGCCCGGAGAACGAAAAATAATATTAAAATTATTAAGATTTAAAAGGTAATTTTTGTCTATTTTTTTATCTAAAATAGAAATATCGGCATTTTTGTATTGCGCGGAATTTTTAAGATATTTTAAAATTGCTTTGCCTTCGCATCCAAATCCTAAGATAGCTATTTTCATTAAAAAATTATAAACAATAAGCTTGATTTTTCAAGTAAAACTAATATAATTTATCCATAATCCTCAATTATCTGATTTGATGAAATCTCCATCCTTATTCATCTGTCTCGCTGAAATCTTCTCTGATTTTTTTGGGAATATTTCAGCGGGTTGGACGAACGGTACGTCGGGGGGCTCATAATCCCCAGGAGCCGGTTCAATTCCGGCACCCGCAACATAAAGGCTCTTCTAAGAGCCATTTGCCGGCTTAGCTCAGTGGTAGAGCGAGGGACTCATAAGCCCTAGGCCGCAGGTTCGATCCCTGCAGCCGGCATAAATCGTTTTTATAAACAATGACACTGTCTAAAAAAATTTTTATTTTCTTATTAATAATTGCATTTATAGGCAGCGCGATTTATATTTATTCATCACTTAAAACGACAAAAGCTTATACTTTTACAGTCCCAAATATTAATTTGCAAAAAATTAACGATAAAATTAAAGATGTGGCTAAATCGACAAAATCATCAATAACATCTTTCGTCGAAAAAAAAGCTGAAAATACGGTGAAAGAAAATTCAAAAAGTTTTAAACAAAATACATTTAATTTTATAAAAGAAAATATGAATAATGGCATTAATGCGGTTGGAAAAGCCGTAGGAGCGGAAATACAAGAAAAAAATTCGCCAGTTCAACAGCAAAATTGCCAAACATAATAAATAATATGCTCGCATATAACGAATTAAAACCGGGAACATTTATTATTTTTGAAAGTCAGCCTTATGAAGTGCTGGAATTCGCGTTTTTAAGAATGCAACAAAGAAAACCTGTCAGCAAAACAAAATTAAAAAATTTAATTACCGGAAAAGTGAAAGAGCAGACATTTCACCAAAGCGATACTCTGGAAGAAGCCGAGCTAGATAAAATGAAATCAAGATTTATTTATGAAGCCAAGGGAGCTTATTGGTTTAATGAAATCGGCAATCCAAAAAATAGATTTTCTTTCACAAAAGAAGAAATCGGGCGCGGAGCGGAATTTTTAAAATCAAATATGGAAATAATAGTAATTAGTTTTAATGAAAAAACCATTAATATAGAATTGCCGATTAAGGTTGCTTATAAAGTTATTGAAGCGCCGCCGGCGATAAAAGGAAACACCGCTCAAGGAGGCGATAAAGTCGTCACCATAGAAACAGGCGTAAAAATCAGCGTTCCACTTTTCATTAACCAAGACGATTATATTTTAGTTAATACTCAAACAGGCGAATATGTTGAAAGAGCGGAAAAAGGATAAAAAAGTTTTTGTCGGAATGTCCGGCGGTGTTGATTCAAGCGTCGCTGCTTTTTTATTAAAGAAACAAGGATATAGCGTGATTGGAATTTTTATGAAATGTTTCAATGTAGACGGATGCGCTGAGCGAGACGCTGAAGATGCAAGAAGAGTGGCAGAAAAACTGAAAATTCCTTTTTATGTTTGGGATTTTGAAGAAGAATATAAAAAGAAAGTGGTGAAATATATGGTAGAAGGATATAAAAAGGGAATTACGCCGAATCCCGATGTGATGTGCAATAAAGAAATTAAATTCGGATTGTTTTTAGAAAAAGCGCTGAAAATGGGAGCTGATTATGTAGCAACCGGGCATTATGTGAATCTCAAATCTCAAATTTCAAATTTCAAATCTAATAAATATAAACTTTTTCAAGCCAAAGATAAAAACAAAGACCAATCATATTTTTTATGGACTTTAACGCAAAAACAATTAAAACATTGCCTTTTTCCGATCGGTGATTATTTAAAAAGCGAAGTGCGGCAAATTGCGCGCAAAGCCGGCTTAATAACGGCAGAAAAAAAAGATTCCCAAGGAATTTGTTTTTTAGGCAAAATAACATTAAGTGATTTTATGAAACAATATATTCCAGAAAAAAATGGAAGTGTTTTAGATATTTCCGGCAAAAAAATAGGTAATCATAAAGGCGCGCATTTTTATACGATCGGCCAAAGGCATGGGTTAGGCATCGGCGGTTCTAAAAAACCTTATTATATCGTTGAAAAAAATGT
>JBBTRJ010000059.1:0-22383 GCA_038065215.1 Patescibacteria group bacterium | reverse complement strand
GTTCCAAAAACCGTTCCAAAAATAAGACTCGCTACTCCGATTAAAGTAATAATTTTATTATAAATTATAGCCATTGTTTAATAATTATATTATATTTTTTTGAATTACAAAACTCCTGTTTTGCAAACAGTAAAGAAAAGATTTTTCTGAAATCTAAACGGAAGCGCAGCCCAGCGCCACTTTTGCAAATTGCAAAAGTGGCGCTGGGCGTGAGCGGATTGAAGAAAAGTCTTTTCTTTACTGTTTGCAGCCTAGTTTTGTAATTCAAAGTATATTTATTATATAAAGATTTATTTTTTTTCTAAATTATTGTAATATTAAATAATGACTACAGGATTTTTTGAATTGGCGATTATTATTTTAATTGCTTCGGCTCTCGGCATTGCCGCCAAGCTTACCAAACAGCCGATTATTTTAGCTTATCTCGCCACTGGCGCGGTTATTGGATATTTTGGTTTTTTTAATTTGGCGGATAAAGAAACTTTCCGCCTTTTTTCAGATTTAGGCATAATGTTTTTGCTTTTTTTAGTCGGACTTGAAATAAATTATACTTCATTAAGATTAGTCGGAAAAACATCTCTGATTGTCGGCATCGCGCAAATTATTTTCACTTTTATCGGCGGTTTCATAATCGCTTATTTTTTCGGCTTTAATTATCTTTCAAGCGCTTATATTGCCATTGCTTTAACTTTTTCCAGCACCATTATAATAGTCAAACTTCTTTCAGAAAAAAAAGATTTAAACAGTTTATATGGAAAAGTCAGTATCGGATTTCTTTTAGTGCAAGATTTTGTGGCGATTTTAATTTTGATTTTTCTCGCCAGTCTGCAAGCCGGCAATAAAATAGAAATTTTTGACATATTCCTGACGCTGATTAAGGGCGTTGCGTTATTCGGTTTAATGATTTATCTTGGCAGAAAAATTCTTCCGCTGATTTTCAATAAAATCGCCCATTCTCAAGAACTTTTATTTTTATCAAGTTTAGCATGGCTTTTTATGGCAGTTGCCGGAGCCAGCAAACTCGGGTTTTCAATAGAAATCGGCGGATTTTTGGCCGGATTAGCTTTAGCTAATTCTTCGGAAAATTTCCAAATTGCCGGCCGCATCCGCTCATTAAGGGATTTTTTCATTTTAATATTTTTTGCTATCTTAGGAACATCAATTATTATTGCGGATTTTTCAAATTTAACTTTTCCGATTATTATTTTCTCTCTTTTTGTCTTAATAGGAAATCCGTTGATCGTTTTAATAATTATGGGAATTATGGGCTACCGCAAAAGAACCGGATTTATGTGCGGAGTAACAGTCGCCCAAATTTCAGAATTCAGTTTGATTTTAGCGGCAATGGGAGCCAAAGTCGGCCATATTTCAAATGGCACAGTTTCATTGATTACAGCTGTCGGCATCATCACTATAACTTTATCAACATATTCAATAATTTATTCCGAAAAAATATTTAAATTTTTATCTCCGATATTATCGATTTTCGAGCGCAAAAAAACAAAAGAAGATGAAATGCTGTTTCAAAAGCGCCACAAGCCGATAATTTTAATCGGTTGCCACAGAACCGGCCAAAGTTTGGCATTTAATATTCCGAAAGAAGATCTTTTAATTATTGATTTTGATCCGGAAATAATAAGCCAATTAAGAAAACAAGGATATGATTATCTTTTTGGAGATGTGTCTGACGCGGAAATTTTTGAAAAAGCGAATTTTGACGAAGCTAAATTAATTATTTCCACCAGCCCGGATATTGAAGATAATTTAACTCTTTTAAGCAACCTTAACGCGCTGAACAATAGAAATAAATTGAAGGTAATTATGCGCGCCAGAACAAGCAAAGAAGCCGAAATTCTTTATAATAATAAAGCGGATTATGTCCTTTTGCCCCATTTTACCGCGGGTCAATATTTAAGCAAAACCATCGCCCTTGATCCAGAAATGAGTATTTTAGAACAATTAAAAAACCAAGATATTGAAGTTCTAAAAAAAATATCAAATATGAAAGACGGAGAAGAATCTATTTGATTAAATAAATATATTTGCTATACTATTTTTGGTATTTTTCACACCATATTCTAAATAAAATACACAAAGGAGGCGTACAATGGCAACAGATCAGATAAGTCAGGAGTGTGGTCGTAAAATTATGGGAGATAATATGTTTGGCGCCAAGGAGGTTGTTTTACATCTTGGATTTAAACCGAGTAAGAATCTTTTTGAGTCGATGATTCCGTTTAGCAAAAGAACACTAGAACAAGTGAGAAAAACGCACCTTCTTATTATTAGTGAAAGGGCGGAGTGGTGGCTTATTTGTAAAAATCAGTCATCCTCTTATAAATATAAGAAACGTAAAATACAAATAATCATACTTAATGCAAGTTATTTGTATTTCCTTGCAACGGGTAAAAGATTGTTTGCTATGAGTGAAAAACTCTGGTAAACAAGTTAATCATTTTAAACCTCCGGCGCGAATTTTTTCGCAATGCCGGAGGTTTTTTATTTATTTCAGAGAAATAATAATATTATACCCTTAAATATTTCCTAATGGCGATACTTGATGAAGCAATCCCGAGAGCTACTCCGAAAATAATTTGATAACTCAAAATATTCATTGAATTGGAAATCAAATAAGACCAAATATTCATTTCCGGAATAAAAATTTTAATATAAGGAGATCCGTAATAGATGGCGGGAATTAATATGATAAAACTGAATATTCCGGCAATTATTCCATAAATTATGCCCTCAACAACATACGGACCCCTGATAAAAGAATTTGACGCGCCGACTAATCTCATAATGCCAATTTCTTCCCTGTTTGAATAAATTGCCAATCTTATTGTGTTAAAAGTAATTAAAACCGCTATAAATGAAAATAATATCGTTAAAAATGTTCCGATTTTATTCATTGTGCCCATAATCCTATTGAGCCTGTCAATAATCGTTGAATTTTGAGCATAAGATATTTTATTTATTAAATTCTTAGACGAATTATTATTTAAATAAGTATTAATGATTCCATAATCTTTCGTATCATACGCTTTGATATTTAGAGAAGCGAGCAATGGATTAACATCAAGCTCTCTTAAGGCCTCTGAAATTGTCTGATCTTCTTTATGTTTCTCTTTAAAAATTTCCAACGCTTTTTCTTTTGAAAGATATTCCACTTTTTTTACTTCGCTTAAATCTTCAAGCGATTTTTTAATTTTTAAAATTCCATCTTCCGAAGATTCTTGATTGAAATAAACACTGATATCTATTTTATCTTTAAGAGATTCAAGAGCTTGCTTTGTTAATACATTAAAAAATATCAATCCTTCAAAAACAATTAAAGTTACTATCATAATTATGATAGTCGCCGCTGAAAGCCACCCGCTTCGCCAAAAATTAAATAATCCGTATTTAATTACTCTTGATAATGCAGTAAACATTTTATGTTAAAATATATTTTCCTTTTTGCTCGTCTCTTATTATTTTTCCGTCTTCAAAACTAATAACTCTTTTATTCAAATTATCAACTATATTTTTATCATGCGTTGCAAGTATGACAACCGTGCCAAGCTCATTAATCTTAAGCAATAATTTAATAATTTCAGCGGAATTAAACGGATCTAAATTTCCCGTCGGCTCATCGGCAATAAGCACATCCGGATGATTTATCATCGCTCTGGCGATTGCCACTCTTTGCTTTTCCCCGCCGGAAAGTTCGCTTGGAAAATGGGACACTTTATCTTTTAATCCTACCATTTCAAGCGCTTGAGGGACATATTCTTCAATTTCAACCTGTGGCCGGCCTGCCGCTTCCAAGGCAAAAGCCACATTTTCAAAAGCGGTTTTATTATTTAATAGCCGGAAATCCTGAAAAATCACGCCGATATGGCGGCGTAAATGAGGAAGCTGATTCATTTTTAATTTATTAATGTCATGAGAGCTTACTATAACTTTGCCTTTCGTCGGCTTTTCTTCTCCAATTATCAATTTTATTATTGTTGATTTTCCGGCTCCGGATTTTCCAACAAGAGAAACAAATTCTTTCGCTTCTATATTAAAGCTCGCATCATCAAGGGCAACGGAAGAATGCTCATTCATTTTATAAACTTTTGAAACATTCTGAAATGTTATCATAAATTTATTATACTAAACTTTCTTTTCTTTTGCCATTCTTTTCGCCATATTTTCATTAAGATAAATTTTTCTTATGCGCACGCTTTTAGGAGTGACTTCAACAAGCTCATCATCACCGATATATTCCAAAGATTCTTCTAAATCCATATTCTTTGGAGTATTAAAATGCTCGCCTGTGCCGTCATTTTTTGAGCGCATATTTGAAAGCTGTTTAGTTTTACAAATATTTATTCTTATATCATCTCCTCTAGAATTTTGCCCGACAACTTGGCCTTCATAAACTTCAACGGCTGGACCAATAAATAAAACTCCTCTATCTTGAACATTAACAAGTCCGTAAAGATTGCTTGGTCCTGTTTCGTGAGCAACCAAAGAACCCTGTTCTCTTTCGCGCCAATTTCCCGGATCAACATCAAATTGGTAAAAACTGGCATTAATGATTCCCATTCCCTTTGTATCAGTTAAAAATTCGCTTCTATATCCGAAAAGTCCTTGTGTTGGAATAATAAATTCAAGAAAAACAATGCCATCACTTGTGTCCATATGTTTTAATTCCCCTTTTCTTATTCCGAGTTTTTGAATAATTGTTCCATAATAAATTTCCGGAACTTCTATAAAAACTCTTTCGTAAGGAATCATTTTTTTGCCGTTGATTTCTTTAATAACCACTTGCGGTCTTGAAATTTGAAATTCATATCCTTCCCGGCGCATTCTTTCAATTAAAATTGCCAAATGAAGCTCCCCTCTTCCGGAAATAATCCATTTGCCGTCCGGCGTATCTTCAACCTTCAAAGCCATATCTGTTTCAAGTTCTTTATGAAGCCGTTCCCTTATTTGACGGGAAGTCGTAAATTTTCCTTCTCTTCCCGCGAAAGGAGAATCATTAATCATAAAAGTCATTTTGACTGTCGGCTCTTCAATGGTAAGCAATGGCAAGGCAATCGGATTTGCCGGATCAGCTATAGTTTCGCCGATAACCACATCTGGGATTCCGGCAATCGCGACAATATCTCCGGCTAATGCTTCATTAACATCGACCCTACTTAATCCAACAAAACTCATTAAAGAAACTAATCTGTATTTTTTCATCTGCCCTTCGCGATTAATATGCATAATTTCCTGTCCACTTTTAACAATACCATTATAAATTCTTCCAATAGCAATTCTTCCCTTAAAATCATCTCCTAAAACAGTCGTTACTAATATTTGAAGAGGCTTACTAATATCACTGGCTGGAGACGGAATATGTTTTAAAATTTCCTCAAAAATTGGAAATATATTTTCCATTTTACTTAAATCAGGATTTAATCCGGCTTTTCCGTCTCTGGCCGCGGCATAAACAATCGGGAAATTTAAAGCTTGATCATCAGCCCCAAGTTCAACAAATAAATCAAAAGTTTTATCAAGCGCGTATTGCGGTCGAGCATCGGCTTTATCTATTTTATTGATAATCACAATAATTTTATGTCCCATTTCAAGCGCTTTTTTCAAAACAAATCTAGTTTGAGGCATCGGCCCTTCTTTAGCGTCAACTAAAAGCAAACAGCCGTCAGCCATATTTAAAACTCGCTCAACTTCGCCGCCAAAATCCGCGTGCCCGGGAGTGTCAATAATATTTATCTTTGTTCCATTCCATTCAACCGAAGCGTTTTTAGAAAAAATAGTGATGCCGCGTTCTTTTTCAAGCTCATTGCTGTCCATAATACAAATCGTTTCCGAAGTTTCTTTATTTAGTTTTGTTTTTGATTGACGCAATAAAGCATCCACAAGCGTGGTTTTCCCGTGATCTACGTGAGCGATAATCGCAATATTTTTAATATTCACCATAATAAAAAACTGCTGACCTGCCTGCCAATAAGCAGGTCTTCAGCAGATTATTTAAAGAATAACCTAATTAAATAATAAAATCAAGGCTAATAAAAAAACGGCTTACAATATAATATAATGCAAACCGTTTTCTCAAATATTCCCCTAAACGTCAGCGATTGCACTTACTGTATAATGCAATCGCTAAGAGCGCAGGGGTCATAATGGCAAGGGTGATTACCACCCCGCCCATTATGTATACTACTCTTAAAAATCCTACTTTTTTCTTCATCTTTCTCCTCCTTTTATTTTACTAAATTTACTAAAATTAGTATAACATAAAAATAATTAAATTGTCAAGCAATTTAATTTATCTTTAAAAGTTCGACTTCAAAAATAAGAGTTGATTTTGGCGGAATGGCGCCGGGGATTCCGGTTTCGCCGTAGGCAAGTTCATAAGGGATTGTGAGCTTTCTTTTCTCGCCGATTTTCATTCCTAAAACTCCTAAATCCCATCCCCTAATAACTTGTCCTGCGCCAAGCGTAAATTCAAATGGCTGATTTCTATCTAAACTTGAATCAAATTTTTTTCCGCTCTCAAGTGTTCCGGTATAATGCACAGTTGCTTTATCTCCGTTTTTTATTTCAGCGCCGCTTCCCTGTTTTAAAATTTCCGCTTTTAAATTATCCTGTAAATTATTTTGATTATCCATAATTAAATTATTATTTATATTATTTTCGATTTTTTGTTCGGCTTGTTTTGATAAATTTTCCCCTGATAAATTAAATTTATCCTTAAAATAATATCCTCCGGCAAAAATAACAGCTATAAATAAAATTGATAAAATTATATTAAACATATATTAAAAAATTACCTGTTGAATCTTATAAATTACAGCTGTATTTCGCCTATTGATTCCACCTTAATTTCTCCTGTATTGCTATTCACATTGACAATTGCCCTTAATTTCCGTTTTTTTGTTGAAACTGATCCAGTAGAAGTGATTTCGCTTTTCCCCGGGTTTGAAGTATTGCAATCACCGCCCACACTTTTACTTTCCCTGCAAACAACAATACGCGCTGTTTTATTTTCTATTATTATATCATAACCAGAAACAGAAGAAAAATCTTTATTCCTAATTATTTTTATCATTGCGTCTTGAATTCCCGATTGGGCAAAAGACAAAGCCTCTTCAGATAGTCTTACTCCAAAACTACTTTGAGAAAAAAGATAAGAAATAAAAGCGCCGACAATGCTAATTTCAACAATAATTCCTCCAAGTAAAAGCATTGTCGGTAAAGCGGCAATACCGTTAATGAGTTTCAATGATTTTAGATCTAATCTCATAAAAACTAATTAATTATTCTAATAAGTTTCTCATATATTATTTTATTCTTTATTCAATTATTTCCATTGCAAACCAAGTTACTCCAAACCCCGCCGTACCTGTAGGATCTGTTGTATACATTAATAATTCAAAATAATCTCCTGCAAAAACTTCTATTACTGGAGTAGATATAAATAAATATTGTTGCAAATTAGAAAATTGACCAACTGACATAGATATATTATTTATATAACTATTATTATTTTTATAGATTTGTAAAAGCTGAAATGGGCCAGCACCAGCACCTCCTGAAATTTTTACTTTTCCTACGCCAGAAGGAACAATTAATCTCGTATTATTGGTTGTATTATCATGTATATTATTAGTATCATAATTTTCTATATCAAATGTAATTTTTGTAGGCGTACCATTTATAAGAGATTGATTAGCAGATTTTCTTAAAAACGCTCCCGAAAACGCCTTACTCCCATATATCTTCCCAGTTGCCTTAATATCACCATTAACATCTAATTTATAAGCCGGTGTTGTTGTCCCTATTCCAATATTACCGTTGTTTTTGATAGTTAATTTTGCATCATTTAAATCTGCGGCGCTGGAATCTGCTCCAGAATCTAAAGAAAAAATTAAATCGCCTCTTGACCAAGAATCTATTCCTTTATATATAATTCCGCCTTTTTTAGTATTCCCTGTTCCAGATGAACCTAATTGAATGCCTGACCAGCGTCCATCCTGTGTAGAATCTCCCAATGCGCTTAAAGTATAATTTGCCGATTCTGATGATTCAACTTGTAATTTTGAGATAGGCGCCGTTGTTCCGATACCGACATTACCGGTATTATTAATTACCATTTTAACATCAGTATCTGTTACATTACCGGTATCAGCCGCGCTGTCTACTAAAAATTGTAAATCGCCCCTTGACCAAGTATCGATTGCTTTAAAAATTATACCGGCTTTTTTAAGATTTCCAGAACCGGCAGAACCCAATCGAATACCCGTCCATTTTCCAGCAGATGTGGTATCTCCCAAAACATCTAAAGTAAAATCATTATTTTTAGAAGATTCTACGGATAATGGCATATTTGGAGTTACTGTTCCGATGCCGACATTGCCGCCGACGAATAGATCTCCGGAGAATATTGCATTTCTCCATGTGTTGCCCGTATAACCAAGATCAAAAGTATTATTACTGCCCGGCAAAAGATTGGAATCAAATGTCGCGGCTGAAACTCTGGCAATCGCGGAACGAAGCGAACGGGAAAATTTTTCTTGAATATTATTTGAATTATAAGTAAGCTGCATATCAATAGAAACAGTATCGTGCCCGGGATATTGGACTAATTTCATAAATTCGAGCTTATCGGCAATAACGCGATTATTAGTTAAATCGCTAATTTTTTGATTTGATCCTATTCCTTCCGACATTTTAATAACATTTGTCGAGCTATCTTTCCAAATAACAATCGGGTCTTTGTCGGTTGTCGGATTTGCTCCGGAATCTTTCATTCTTAACACTAATCTTGCTTGTGAAGTTCCTGTTGTTGCGTCATTGCTAAAATCAGTTGATGTAGAATTAACAATAATAGCCGATGATTCTTTAACTAACCGCTGAATTGTTTGCATTACAAAATTTAACTGTTGAGTTACTTCGGTAGAAGATGATTCTTTTTGCTGGACTTTTAACACGGTGAATAAAACCCCAGTGAGCAATCCCGCGGCAATAGAAAAAATACCGACATAAATAAGAAGCTCCATTAATGTAAAACCCTTAATTTTATTTAATAATTTCATATTCTAATTATAACAAAAATATATATTAATAAAATACCTATACTTTAAATTACTGAACTGGACTACAAACAGTAAAGAAAAAATTCTTCTTCAATCCGCTCACGGATTTGCTTCGCAAATCCTGCGCTTCCGTTTAGATTTCAGAAAAATCTTTTCTTTACTGTTTGTAAAACAGGAATTTTGTAATTTAAATACCTATGGAATGATTATCATCATTTTTTCTCCGATATTTTTATAATTAAATTTAGAACGCAATTCTTTTCCAAGATTGTCTTTGTTGGAAAAATATTCTATATCTGATTCAATTTTATTGTTTTCTTTAATTAAATTATATCCTTTAACGCTTAAACTTTCAAATTTGTCGCGCAATTGATTTTTCTCGTTAAAAATAAAATAAATTTTGATAAATAATCCGAGAACAATGATAAATAATATTATAATAATGATTTTTTTCATCTCTTTTTATAATAATCATAACAAAACCAAATTATTGCCACAACAATTATTCCGACTATCATATAATCGAATTTTTGAAAATAAATATGCAAAACTTGCCAATTTTTTCCAAGCATCAGTCCAAGATAAGTAAGAAAAGCCGACCAAATAAATGAACCTGAAAAAGTGAGCCAAGAAAATTTCCAAAGAGATTTTGTTTTTAAAACGCCAAGCGGAAAAGAAATAAAAGTGCGGACAACCGGAAGCAAGCGAGAAATAAAAATCGCCCAATCGCCCCATTTATCAAGCCATTTTTGCGCCCGCTCAACTTCCGCGTTAACTCTGTGGCTATTCCAATGCAAAACATTATGGCGGATTAAATAACCGAGCCAATAAGAAAATAAAGAACCGGCCAAATTACCCAAAGCGCCGACAAAAACAACCAGCCAAAAATTAAAAACTCCGCTTGCCGCTAAAAAACCGGAAAACGGCATTATTACTTCTGAAGGAATTGGAATATTAGCGGACTCCAAAGCCATTAGAACAAATACGCCGAAATATCCGGTTGTTTCAATTGTTGCCAAAACAAACTTTGAAATTATTTCTAAAATTAAAGATATCATCGTAAAATTTTCGCGGCTTCATCCGGATCAACGGGATTGATTTCTATTCCGGTACCCTGCTCAAAACCGGCGGAAATATTAAATTTCGGAAGAATTTCAATATGCCAATGATAATGGCTATATTTCTTTTTATCTTTCAAGGGCGCGGTGTGAATAAAAAAATTATAATCCGGATCACCTAATTTTTTTTCTATTTTAGCTAAAGCTTTTTGCAAAGCCGCGACAATATCTTCCATAATATTTTGCGGAGTATCTTCAAAATATGGCAAATGTTTTTTCGGAAAAACGCGAAGCTCAAACGGCTCGCGCGAAACGAACGGCGCCAAAACGATTGCCGACTTATTCTCATAAACAATTCTGTGATTTTCTTTTTTCTCCCATTTCACCATTATACAATGAACGCATTTTTTATGTTTTTGATAATAAACTCGCGACCCTTCAAAAGAATGCTCCACATCCGGAGGAATAATCGGCAAAGAAATTATCTGATAATGGGGATGACTGATAGACGCGCCGGCTTTTAGCCCCCAATTGTGAAAAATTAAAACATAATTCAAACAATAATCATTTTTCAATAATTTATAATAATCAATAAAAGCTTTGAAAACCAATTTCGCTGTTTTTTTATCCAGTTTTGGAAAATTTTTATAATGATCGCGAGTGATAATTAAATCATGATGCCCGATACCGTCCATCACCGCATAAGGACCGCGCTTCGTTGATTGAGAACAAATATTAATATGAGTAAATGCCGGATATTTATTTTCAACTACGACAACATCTTTATATGACAATTTTGGCGGATGATGGCCGCTTTTCCGTAAATCTTCAAAAGGACAATCTTGAATTGAAGATTTTATCTTTTTTTCTCGCCCATTAACGGGTAGGCCTTTTTGTTGAAATTGATTCTGTTTTTTTGCCCTGCCCGGCGCAATCACAATCCAATCGCCAGAAACAATATCTTGTCTTAATTCGGAATTCATAAACTTTTAATTATTTAATTTTATTGTAATAATACCATTCCAACACATCTTTTGCCACTGGAACGGCATTTAAACTTCCTTCGCGGGCATTTTCAATAAGAACAAGAATTGCTATTTCTGAATTATCATTATTTTTGATCGCTTTGATAGAACTTTGACGAAGTGGGTCAGAAATCGTATAACCGACAAAAAACGCGTTAACTTTCGTATTATTATTAATCTGGGCGCTGCCTGTTTTACCGGCTATTTTCATCGGCAAACCGCTTAAAAGATGAGCTGTGCCATAAGGCTTTTCAACAGCATCAATCATTCCTTCCTGAACTTCTTTAAAATAATCTGAATAATCGGAAAAATCTTTGATAAGCTTCGGTTCTATTTCGCGAATTATATTTTCAGTTCCAGCTATAAATTTTTTAGCGATAAAGGGCTGATAAAACTTGCCATTATTGGCAATGGCTGATATATAAGATATTAATTCTATCGGCGTAATAATTAAATCGCCTTGTCCGATACTTGTGTTATATGTATCTCCCAAGCGCCAATTTTCTTTTTTACGCAATATTTTTGTTTCCGGGTCAGGCAAAAATCCTTCTGTTTCCGAAGGTAAATCAATGCCTGTTTTTCTATCAAGACCAAACTGTTCCCAATATTCTTTTAATTTCTCAATGCCTAATCCCCGAAACAAACGCTCTTTATCGCCACTAGACGCGATTTTTACTATTTCTGTTTCATTTTTTGGCAGTCCCCCGCCTAAAGCGTAGAAATAAATATTACTTGATTTAGCAAGGGCGGAATAAATATCAACCCAGCCGTGCGGCTTCCAATCAACAAACCGACTAGGATTATCGGGATTATAAGGATTTGGAATTTCAATATATCCGCGCGAAAAAATTTCCGTTTTCGGGCTTACCAATCCTTCTTTTAAAGCGGCAAAAGCCACCAATGGCTTAATTGTTGAACCGGGAGAATAAAGCCCTGAAATTACCCTGTTGAAAAGTGGCTTGCTGAAATCCTTAAGAACATCGCTTGTAATTTTATTGCTGTCAAAACCCGGGATGCTCACCAATGATAAAATTTCTCCTGTTCGCAGATTCATAATAATGCCAGCGCCGGCTCGGCTGCCAATTTCATCAAGCTTGCTTTTGATTCGATTAAAAAAATAAACTTGTAAATCCCCGTCAATTGTCGTTTTGATATTTTGTCCGGCTAAAGCGTCTTTTAAAAATTTATCATCAATTATTTCTCCTTTCGCATTGCGATAATAAATAATTTTCCCGTCAGCGCCCCTTAATTCTTTATCATAATAATTTTCAAGCCCACTTTTTCCGACTTCATCATTTAAAGAAAAAGACGGGTTTTCTTTTATAAAATTTTTATCAACTTTTCCGATATAACCGATAATATGAGATAAAGGAACAGCGTCTTGATATTCCCTTTTAAAATCTTTTTTAATTTGAACTGATTTTAAATTATATTTTTTAATTTTTTCTATTTCTTCTTCACCTAAATCTAAAGCTAAAATTATTGAATCTTGTTTTTCTAAATTAACCGATTTAACCAAGTTGTTTAATTCTCCATAATCCATTTTTAAAATATCTTTTAGCATTAAAGAAGCGCCATTCAATTCATTATTTTTAAAAAGTTCAACAAGTTTCAATTCTATTTTATAAATTGGAAAATTTTTCACCAATGTCTTTCCATTTCTATCAAAAATAATTCCGCGCTCAGCTGGAATAGAAATAATTTTTCCGGCATTGGCTAATGCCTTATTTTTATAAAAATTTCCGTTTAAAATTCCTAAAAAAAATAATTCCACCGTTGCAATGGCAATAATAAAAAATGCAAAAAATCCGAAAATTTTAAAAACTCTTTCAGATAGCGGCGTTTCCATCAAATCCAATCCTTTTGCCAAATCATCAAGAACCGATTCTTCAACGAAAAAATCAGGCATATATAAATTATACTTTGAATTACGAGACTGGACCGCAAACAGTAAAGAAAAAATTCTTCTTCAATCCGCTCACGGATTTGCTTCGCAAATCCTGCGCTTCCGTTTAGATTTCAGAAAAATATTTTCTTTACTGTTTGTAAAACAAGAATTTCATAATTCAAAGAATTATAACGAAATATCAAACGGTTTTATCGGCGCGTTAAAAAAATTTTTATAAGTTTCCAAATTTTCAATCGCCACGCCCGTACCTCTGGCAACGCAAGTCAAAGGATCGTCTACAATAAATGTTTTCACATTAATATTTTTTTCTATCAAATCATCAATTCCTTTTAATAAGCTTCCGCCGCCGCAAAGATGAATTCCGCGGCTTAAAATATCTCCAACAAGCTCTGGAGGAGCCTTTTCAATAGTTTCTTTTATTGATTCAATAATTTGATAAAGCGATTTATTAATAGCCGCTCTTACTTGATGATTTTTAACAATTACTTCTTTAGGAAGACCGGTTGATATATCGCGCCCGCGAATCGGCATTTCAAATTTTTCATTAAAAGGAACGGCTGAACCGATTGAAATTTTTAATTCTTCAGCCGTCGGCTCGCCTATTAAAAGTTTAAATTCGTCTCTGACAAAATCAATAATATCATTGTTAAATTTATCGCCGGCAATTTTTAAACTTTTTGATATTACCGTGCCGCCGATTGATATAATTGCAATTTCGGTAGTACCTCCTCCGATATCGACAATCATATTAGATGTCGGCTCATTAACCGGCAATCTCGCGCCAAGCGCGGCCGCAACCGGCTCTTCCAATAAATAAACCTTGCTCGCTCCGGCAGAAATAATCGCATCTTCAACTGACTTCCTTTCAACTTCAGTTACATTTGTCGGGATGCCAATGACAACTCTTTGATAACTAAAAATAGGATTGTTGATAATTTTTTTAAAATGATGATTGAGCATTTCTGTCGCCATATCAAAATCGGATATCACTCCGTTAATAAGCGGCTTAATAACCGAAATATGCGACGGAGCGCGGCCAAGCATTTTTTTCGCCTCATCGCCTATCGCCAAAACTTGGTTTGTTTTATTATTAACAGCCGCAATCGACGGTTCATTAATTACTATTCCTTTTCCTTTGACATAAATCAAAGTATTGGCTGTTCCCAAATCAACCCCGATGTCTTTTATAAAATAATTTAAAATCATATTCACTTATTAATTTTATTTTTTCAAAACCTCTTTTTTTAATTTCTATTTTATTCCCATTCTTTTCACTGATTACCGCTCGATAAGGAATGCCTATTAAATCAGCGTCATTGAATTTCTCTCCAATAGTAGTTTCTTTTCTATTGTCATATAATACTTCAACATTCGCTTTTTGCAAATTATTGTAAATTTTATCGGCAAAAGCTGTTAATTGTTTATTATTAACCGCTAAATTCAACAAATGAATCTTAAACGGCGCCACATTTTCCGGCCAAATAATGCCTTTTTCATCATGAAAAATTTCGACAATTATTCCCATTAAACGGCCCAAACCAATGCCATAACATCCCATAACAACCAATTCATCGTTGCTATTTTTATTTTTAAATTTTAAATCGAAATCTTCGGCAAATTTATTTTTTAATTTAAAAATATTGCCAACCTCAACCGCTTTTTCTTTTTCTAAATTTTTATTGCCACATTCCGGACATACTTTTTGTTCATCAATTATTTCATTATTTATAGCAATATGGCATTTTTCGCAAATATGAATAATATCTTCGCCAGCCGATGTTAAAGTCTGAAATTCGTGAGAATATTTTGAAAAAGTTCCCCCTCCGGCAAGCGTAAAATAAGTCTTATCCCCAATTCCAACGCGATTAAAAATTTTCTTATAAGCAATAGCCATTTTTTGATAATACTCATCACGATTATTTTCATCAGTATGAAAAGAATAAAGATCTTTCATTGCAAATTCTCGCCCGCGCAAAAGTCCGGATTTTGACCTCATCTCCATTCGAAATTTATTTTGAATTTGAAAAACATATTTCGGCAAATCTTTATAAGAAAAAATCGATTTTTTAAGCAAAGGGACAATCACTTCTTCGTGCGTTCCCCCAAGAGCAAATTCTCTGCCACTAATATCCTTAAGCTTATAGAGATCGTCCATTGTATTCCACCTGCCTGTTGTTTCCCAATTATTTTTCGGCTGGAGCGACGGCATTAAAATTTCCTGTCCGCCGACTTTATTCATTTCTTCGCGGATAATATTTTCAATTTTTTTAAAAACCCGAAGTCCCAACGGCAAAAATGTATAAACTCCAGCCATTAATTTATCAATAAAACCGGCCCTAATTAAAAGTTGGGCATTAATCGCCTCTTCATCTTTCGGCGCCTCACGCTTGGTTTTTGTAAATAATTCAGATTGACGCATAAATTTATTTTCATTTAATCAAATTTAACTTTTATTTTTTTGGATTTTTGACGGTTGATTTTCGGTAAAATAATTTTTAAAATGCCGTTTTTAAAAGAAGCATGAGATTTATCGGCGTCGATTTCTTCGGGTAAAGTAATTAACCTTGAAAATCTTCCCCAAAAACATTCTTGAAAAAGATAATCTTTATTTTCTTCTTTTATTTCTCTTTGGCGTTTTCCTTTTATAGCAACCGAATCGGTTGTAATTGAAATATCAATATCATCGGCTTTTACTCCGGCAATCGCCGCTTCTATAATAAAGTGCGTTGGAATAGAAAAAACATCAACTGCCAACTGCCCTTCCGGGCCGTCGAAAATTTCTATCTCTTGCGAATCTCCGTCATCTGTTTTAATTTCATTTTCATTCTCAAAATTTTCTGAATTTTGCTGTTTATTTTTCAAATCAAAATTGCCGTCATTCTTTTGAGGGTTTGGCTCATTGCCATTTTTATTTCCATTGAAACCATTTTTCTTTTGAGAAAAATTGGAAAATTTTCCATCAGGCCCAACGCCGGCTAATTTTGCAAAAAAATCTTTTTCGTCCATATGATTTTATATAATATTTTTATTTAATAAATCTTTTTATTTTTTCGAAATTCCAAAAAACGAATAGTGCTATTATTGTTAAAAATATTGTCGGATAAATTAAAATATCATTATATTTAAGTATAAGAAAATTAAAAATTGCGTGCAAGAGCGAAGCGAATATAATTCCTTGCATTATCAGATCTTCGGCAATGTCGCGTTTTTCAATGCCAGTTATTAAAGGCACTTTATCTAAAATAAATTTCTTCGCCCAATAATAACCGACGATTGCCGAGCTTAGCGCATGGAGCAAAGTCGCGCCGATAAACCTAAAAATCAATATTCCGAATAAGTCATTTGAATTCCAGCCATTTTGAAACACGCTATTTAATGCGATAAAAACATTCTCCAAAGCCGCGAATCCCAAAGCCGCGACAATCATATAAATCATCGCGTCAACCGGCTCGTCAAAAAATTGGTTTCTGACAATAATTAAATAAGCCGCTAAAAATTTAAGAGCTTCTTCCAGCGCGGCTAAAACTAAAATCGAAACAAAAGCGTATTTTTCCACTTTTAAAAAACCTAAAATTTCTTGGGAGGCATATTGAAAAGCAACCGCCACTAAAGAAATAAAAGCGCCGGCGATAAAAACTTTCAAAATCATTAATTTCGGCTCTTTATGGGCATCTTCTCTTAGAAAAAAAACAAGCCAAATCAAAGACGGCAAAAGCCCGATAGAAATCGCCAATAGAATATCTTTTAATTCCATTTTTCTATAATTAACATATTTTTATCTTTCAGCGGAAGCGCGCTCCAAATTTCTTCCGTGATAAATGGCATAAACGGATGAAGAAGTTTTAATAAAGATATAAGAACATAGCCTAGAACTTTATTATTCAACTGCTTTTTAGAATTTTCAATATAATCATCACAAAATTGATACCAAAAAAAATCATAGAGTAAATGAAGCGCTTGTCCAAACTCAAAATTTTCAATTTGCTTATTAATATTTTTTTTCACTTCTTCCAATAATTTAATAATTTTTTTATCGCATTCATTAATCAAATTATTGTGATTAATCTCTTGTAAATAATCTTCAGATGCCACTGAATTTAATAAAGCAAACCTCGTTGCATTCCACAATTTATTGGAAAATTTCTTCCCAGCCAACAAATGAGATTCATCGAATTTTATATCCTGCCCGCCCATCATCTGATATATTAAACCGAAACGAACGGCATCAGCGCCATATTTTTCTATTAAACCCAAGGGGTCGATACCCGTACCAAGAGATTTTGACATTCTTTGTCCGCTCTTTGCCAATACTGTCGGATGAATTATTATATTGCTAAACGGAATTTGTCCATCCATAAACTTAATACTTGAAAATATCATTCTACCAACCCAGAGAGTAATAATATCTCTTGCCGTTGATAAAACTTGAGTTGGATAAAATTCTTTCAAATCTTTTGAATTTTTATCCGGCCAGCCCAAAGTCGCAAAAGGCCATAATGCAGAAGAAAACCAAGTGTCTAAAACATCATCAACCCCGTCAATTGGAATTTTATGCCCCCACCAAATTTGGCGCGATATGCACCAATCTTTCACATTAGACATCCAATCCAAATATATTTTTTTCCACTTGTTATCATTAAATTTTATTTTCGGATTATTTCCTTCAACCGCCTCTTTGGCTTTTTTCCCCAATTCTCCCATTTTTAAAAACCATTGTTTGCTTGATTGAGGCTCAATAACGGAATTACATCTATAACATTTAGAAATACGATAAATATAATCTTCTGTTTTTTCTAAAAAATTAAGTTCTTTTAATTTTAAAATAACTTTTTCTTTAGCATCTTTTACTGAAAGGCTTTCAAATTCTTTTCCGGCTTCAACCGTCATTTTTCCAAATTTATCTATAATTGTAATCCTTGGCAAATTATGGCGATCGGCGATATCAGAATCAACCAAACTATGATTCGGCGTTATTTTCACCGCTCCCGTACCAAATTCTTTATCTATTAATTCATCGGCTATAACCGATATTTCCCTGCCTATTATCGGTAAAATTAATATTGACCCTATTATATTTTTATATCTTTCATCATTAAGATTAACCGCTACAGCCGTATCGCCAAGCATTGTTTCCGGCCTAGTAGTGGCAACAATCACATATTTTGAATTATCTTCTTTAAGCGGATATTTAATATAATATAAATTTCCTTTTTCTTCTTCATATTCTATTTCCAAATCAGATAAAGATGTTTGGCATCTTTTGCACCAATTTATCACTCTCTCTCCTTGGTATATCAATCCATCGTTATAATATTCTAAAAACGCTTTTTCAACGGCTTTTTTATATCCATCATCCATAGTAAAACGAACGCGCGACCAATCGCATGAAGCCCCGATTTTTTTAAGCTGATCTAAAATTTTATTTCCATATTCTTCTTTCCATTCCCAAATTTTTTCAAGAAATTTTTCTTTACCGAGATCGTGGCGCGAAATTCCTTCTTTTTGTAATTTTTTCTCTACGACATTTTGCGTAGCAATGCCGGCGTGATCGGTTCCTGGAAGCCATAAAGTTTTATATCCTTCCATTCTTTTTTTTCTGATTAAAATATCTTGAATTGTCGCATTAAGGGCATGCCCCATATGCAAAGAACCGGTAACATTCGGCGGAGGCAACATAATGGTATATTTTCCTTTTTTTTCTCTATCTTCTTGATTTGGCAATTTATCGGGATTAAAAAAACCGCTTTCTTCCCAAAGCTTATAAATTTTTTCTTCTACATCTTTCGGGTTATATGGTTTTGAAAATTTATCATTCATAAATAATTTTATCTAACCGATTCAATAAAAATCTGCGTCTTATTCGGATCAGCGGCGGCAAATTCAAATTGAGTGGAAGTTGCCATAGATGCGATGGAAATATTTTTAGGAAAAATCATTTTGAAAGATTTTTCTTCAAAGGCCGCGATATTGCTTAATTCTGTTTTGGAAACCCCGATTTTAATGCCGTTTTGAGTTGATAGAAATCCGACTAATTTTATTTTTGATAATGGATAAGCGTTATCATTCACAACAATTCCATTAATTTCCACTCCCCCGCCTTCTCTGCCAATAGTTGATTTTTCTCTGATTTGCGCTTTTGGCCTCGGAAATTCCCCATCCGTTTTCCAATTTATATTATCAAAAGAAATTTTAATTTCTCCGATATCGGAAGATTTAATATCGGAAAATTCAACAAGATATTTTATTTCAGAAGAATAAATAAAAGTATTACCCGATATATTTTTAAGCTTATTTCCATTTTTCCCGTAAATATCGATATTATATAAAAATTTATCAGCCCCATAAGTTATGTTGGAATTTTTAATTTCTATTGCTATGGCCGTTTGGCTGTCTGTTTGAAAATGTCTTTCCCAAACCATCTCTATCGGCGCTAAAGTTCTTATTTCACAAGCCGTACAAGCCCCGCCGCAATCAACTCCTGTTTCATTCTGATTCTTTTTATTGTCAAAACAAGTCGCCGCCGGCTTTAACCAAATAAAATAAGCTGTTATAAAAAATAAAAATAAAACAGCTAAAAAACCGGCTCCGTAAATTATTTGTTTTACCGCTTTTTTTTCCATCCCTCAATTATAGCCCAGCTAAAATTTTTTCGAAAGTTTTTTTCTTTTCGTTCCCTATCGGTCCGATTATCGCCAAATTAAGCTTATCTTTTTTGAAAATATCTTGAGCAACGATCATTATTTCTTCAGCCGTGATTGTTTGAATTTTTTTTGCCAATTCCTGCGGAGTAATGATTTTTTTAGCAATAGTTTCCTGTTCGCCATAAAATTCCGCTAATTCATCGGAAGTTTCCAAAGAAATAAATAATTGCCCGACAAGATGATCTTTTGCCTTTTGAAGCTCTTTATCACCAATTAATTCATTTTTACTTTTTTTAAGTTCATCAATAATCGTTTTAACAACTAATTCCAATTTTGAGATATTCACTCCGGAAGCGACTGCAAAATATCCATGGTCTATCATCAAATCGATATTTGAACGAATATAATAAGCCGCGCCCATTTCTTCCCTTATTTTTTGAAAAAGACGAGAGCTTAATCCTCCTCCCAAAATATCAGACAATACCATTGCGGCGTAAATCCTTTTGTCAAAAATATTAAACGCCCTTGTTCCTAAAATTAGATGCGCCTGATCTGATTCTTTTTTCTTTAATAAAATCGCCGGCTTTTTTTGGTTTTCTTTTGTTTTTATTTTTTTATCTTTTTTACCGGTTGAAATTTCAGAAAAAGCATCACTGATTTTTTTAATAGCGTTTTTTTCATTAAAATTTCCGCTCGCTATTACCGTTGTGGCGCTTGCGAGATAATGTTTTTTCCGATAATCAACAATATCTTGCCTTGTCAATTTTTTAATAATTTCCTTTTCTCCGGCAATACTTCTGCCGGCTGGCTGATCGCCGTAAAGAAGCTCTAAAAATAAATAGCCGATTTTTCTCATCGGAATATCTTCAATCATATTAATCTCTTCAATCACCACTCCTCTTTCTTTATCAAGCTCTTTCGGATCAAGAATCGGATTAAGATACAAATCCGCGACAATATCTAAAATTTTATCAAAATGTTTCGGCTGGGCTTTGGCATAATAACCAGTCCGCTCATAACCGGTAAAAGCGCTTGATTCCGCTCCAAGCGCAGCCAATTCCGAACTAATATCAATAGCTTTCGGCCTTCGTTTTGTCCCCTTAAAACACATATGTTCCAAAAGATGGCTGATGCCGTTTATTTTTTTATTTTCATATTCCGCGCCAGCCTCCACTAAAACTAAAACAGTGGTTGCTAAGCTGTCTTTTTTTGGAATAGTAATAATCCGCAAACCGTTTTTTAAAATTGTTTTTTTAAATTTTTGCATTTATAAAATTATTTAATTCACTTATTTTTATTCTTTCTTGTTTTAATGTGTCTCTGTCGCGAACCGTGATGGTATTATCTTCTAAAGTTTGAAAATCAATTGTTATGCAATATGGCGTACCAATTTCGTCTTGGCGGCGATAACGCTTGCCGATATTGCCGTTATCATCAAACTCGCACATAAAATTACCCTTAAGCGAATTAAAAATCTCTTTCGCTTTTTCTACCAGCTCGGGCTTATTTTTTAATAAGGGAAATATCGCGGCTTTTATTGGAGCTAAGCGTTTATCTAATTTTAAAACCGTTCGCGTCTCGCCATTAATTTCTTCTTCAACATAAGCATTATCTATAAACATTAAAAATAATCTGTTTAATCCGGCAGATGTTTCCATAATATGAGGAATGAATTTTTCTTTTGTCTCTTCATTAAAATATGACAAATCAACGCCGGAATATTTTGAATGCTGGGATAAATCCCAATCGCCTCTCGCGTGGATTCCTTCAACTTCCTTAAATCCGCCAAGAGATTGGAAGTCAAATTCAATATCGTAGGCATCGGAAGCATAATGCGCTAATTTTTCGTGCTTATGCCATTTGATTTTATTTTCCGGAATTCCATATTCTAAATACCAAAGCCACCTTTCTTTTTTCCATTCTTCAAATTTGCTTTTCATATCATTCGGATGTAAAAAATATTGCATTTCCATTTGTTCAAACTCGCGAGTGCGAAAAATAAATTGGCGGGCGACAATTTCATTTCTAAACGCTTTGCCAATCTGCGCAATGCCAAACGGCAATTTAGGATGCATCGAATCAAGCATATTTTTGTATTCCAAATAAATACCGCCGCAAGTTTCGGGCCGCAAATATGAAACATTTTCCTCTGTCATTTCTTCGGTTGGAGAGCCTAAATTAGATTTAGCCATCAAAGAAAATTGTTTAGCGAGCGTTAAATCCGCTGAACCGCAAGCCGGACATTTTAATTTTTTATCCATTCTTAATTTATCCAGTTCAGAATTTATAAATTCTAAAGTCGCCTTATCGGCGATTATCCCGAATTCTTCAAGCAAATGGTCGGCGCGCATTCTGGATTTACATTTTTTGCAATCAACTTGCGGATCATTAAACCCTTCGATATGACCCGAGGCTACCCATGTTTTCGGATGCATAAAAATCGCGCTGTCCAAACCATAGACATCGTCGCGAAGTTGAACCATTTGTTTCCACCAAGCGGCTTGAATATTGTTTTTTAACAAAATTCCATAATGGCCATAATCATAGACAGCGGAAAATCCGCCATAAATTTCTGATGACGGGAAAACAAATCCTCGCCTTTTACACAATGAAACTATTTTGTCTAAATTTTCCATAAATTAATCATTTAAAAATCTAATTTTAAAAATTGGCGGT
>JBBTRJ010000058.1:3998-7386 GCA_038065215.1 Patescibacteria group bacterium | reverse complement strand
GCAATAAATACCTTGCTATAATTAGCATATTTTTATACAAAAGTCAAACCTTGGAAAGCCAGAAGCGGGAATCGAACTCGCGTTTATCGCTTACGAAGCGATCGTTCTGCCACTGAACTATTCTGGCAACTCTCTATTCCCTCAATCTCTTTAATATTTCATCCTCAACTTCATTCCTGTCGCGGCCGTATTTAAGGCGGGAAAGTTCTTTTAATTTATCAGCCAGCTCTTCACTTCCTTTTTCTGCCGGAATAGTTCTGATATTGAACGGCCTTGAAGTCTGTCCGCTGATTAATATTTTTGCATAAGCGTTAAAATTATCAATATTAACCAAATCATTCTGGCTGAAAACCGGTTCAAATTGTTTTACTAAAAATTCCGCGTCTTGAGCCCCAACTCTGAAAGTGATAATACTTCCGACATTGCCGAAAACCGCGTCGCGGATTTTCTCGGTAAGCTGGGCGATAAATTGATGAGCGATTGTCAAATTAAGTCTATATTTTCTGGCTTCTGATAAAATTGTAGAAATTGAATCGGTCGTAAAATTCTGGAACTCGTCAATATAAAGATTAAAATCCCTTCTTTGCTCCTGCGGAATATTCACACGCGACAAAGCTGCCATTAAAATTTTCCCGACGATAATCATACCCAACAAATTAGCGTTTAAATCTCCAATCCTTCCCTTAGACAAATTCACAAGCAAAATTTTCCCTTCATCCATAACATTCCTAAAATCAAAAGAAGATTTTACCTGTCCGATAATCGGCCTCACATAATCGTTAGCTGTAAAATTATTAAACTTTGAAGTGATATACGGAGTCATATTGGCAAGCGACGCTTCGCCGGAAACTTTTGAAGCTTCCTTCTCCCAAAAATCTATGACTACTGGATTTTTAATGCGGTCAAGTTTTCTTTTCCTAAATTCCGCATCGGTAAAAATACGGGATACTTCCATTAAAGTCGCCGGCTCATTAACGGCATCTTCCATTAAAAGCAATAATGAATTTTTAAAATACTGCTCAAACATCGGACCCATAGCTTCGCCGGATTCAGGAAAAAGCTTGTGCAAGATTCCCAATAATTCATTGACAATAAAAGTTTTCTGTTCCGGCATATTCAAATCATATTCCAACATATTCATTCCCAGCGGTTTCAAAATATCTCCTGGGTCGAACATAATAACATCATCAATCCTGTCTTTTGGAATTTGAGCCAAAATTTTTTCAATTAAATCTCCATGCGGATCAACAATAGAAACACCTTTGCCCTGTTTAATATCTTCAACCACCATATTAATCATTAAATTAGATTTACCGGTACCGGTTTGCCCGACAATATAAACATGCCGACGGCGGTCGTCTTCGGTAATATAAACCGGTTTTTTATCGCTCCTAAATATGCTTTCTCCGATTAAAGTCCCTATTTTAGGAAGTTCTGCCGGAGGAGCCGTTTCTTTGGATTTAACCCATTTCACTTTTGGAATTTCAGTTGTTGAAGCCGGAAGATGAAACATACTCGCGATTTCTTCTGTATTTAAAATCATTGACTGATCATCATTAAATTCCCTGAAAGAAAATTGATAAATTAAATTTTTCGGATTGCGGGGCTTAACAAGTTGAAGTTCTTGGCGGCGCGGAGCGCAAAATTGGGAATATCCGCCAGTGATGCTTTCAAGCACAGTATCAGCCTGATATTGGCTCTGAGCAGAAACTAAAATTCTTAAATTGACTGACAAAAGAGGTTTTGAAACTTTCATTTCTAAAGATTTTACCGCATCTTCATCTATTATCTTTTCTTCTTTTTCTTCTTTTGGAACAATCGCCTTTTTAATATCTTTAAATCCGATCGATAATCCGCCCACAATCTCTTCAAATTTTTTTCCTTTTTTTAATTGATCAATAATATTTAATATTGATTTTTTAGCGGATTTCGGAGCCGGTTTTGCTAAAATTTGAATTGCCGCGCCTTCGCTGATTTCATTAAGCCTTGAAAGTCCGCTTAAAATCGGAGCAAAAGTGTCGATATTCGCCTCAATATAAGTCCTTATCGGCAAAGCATAAGAAAATTTTTGTTTTAAATATACGCCATGGTTGATGCCGGCCGGATTAAAAATATTATAATCATCCGTCATTTCGACATAAGCCTCTTTCCACAATCCTTCAATCTGGCGGCTTACAAAATCAACGGATTCTTTCGGCACGACAACATAAAAATGGATTTCTTCTCCGATATGATGCACCGCCACTTCCAAACCAAAAGGAGATTTAAGACTGGATAAAATTCCAAAAAGCTGAGCGGAAAAATTAATTTCATCTTTAAAATCTTGCGGATTTTTTTCTTCCTTCGCTTTTCGCGGAAGCCTTACTAATAAGAGTTTCAAATTAAAAGTTTTAAAAAAAATAGCCCTTTTTATTTTTTTAAATAAAATAAAAAATGATAAGCCGGCAACTATTGCAATAAAAATTAATCCAATAATTAAATAAATTAACATTTAAAAAAGATCTATAATATTTTTCTATTTTTTAGTTCATCATATAATCTATCCGCAATCGCGTCGTGAAAAGCATCGACAACAAAAGCGTTTAATCGGCTTGCCGCCTTAGCGGCTTTTTCAACTCCATAATGCATTGCCAAGTCGATTAATTTTTCAACTTGAAGTTTTATATCATCAGGCGCATCTTTCAAATAATCAGGCAAATTTTGATTTTGATCCGCCAACTGACGGATTGATTGCTGTCCATCAGCCATCGGCTGTTGAATTACCGCTTGCTGAATTATCGGATAAAGAATTTTTTTTATAATATCTCTTTCTGATAAATCTTTATGTTCCGGCAATTCCTTTTTATCGACAATTTCTTTGCTTAATTTTTGAATATCAGCCTCTAAAGCATTATGTTCGAAATTCTTATGAATAACATCTGCCATAATCAAAAATTATATCATTTTCTGCCATATTTACAATAAACGCGGATTTTTTAATTTTATCAAATAAACTGATAAAAATACTATTCCTCCCAAAAGATCAAAAAACAAATCTTTAATGGTATCAGCCGCGCTTAATTGCAAAATAATATTTGAAGATTTAGATGAAATAAAAATATCATATAAAAATTCCTGAAATTCCCATAAAACTCCAATTAGAGAAACGAATGATAATGAAATTAAAACGGTAATTAAATAATTAGACAGCCGGCTATTTGAATAATCACTTAAAATTTTAAATCTTAAATTCAACCAAATAAAAAATATTGCGATTAAAAAACCGCCAAAAAAATGCATTGGCATATCAAGCCAGCGAAATTCCCAATACCAAAAATTATAAAGAGCTAAAAAATGAAAAACGACGAAGATAAATAAAAAAGTAAAAATAAATTTGAGAGTAATCATT
>JBBTRJ010000058.1:0-3898 GCA_038065215.1 Patescibacteria group bacterium | reverse complement strand
GTAAGATAACCGGCGCGGCGCAATCTCTTTTTAAATTCAGCGTTAAATTTTACAAGCGCCCGAGAAATTCCATGCCTGATTGCCTCTGCTTGAGCCATAATTCCCCCTCCTTTAACCTTAATAATTACTCCTAATTTATCTGAAATCTTCATTTTTTCCAAAGCGGAAAATACTTCTTTTTGTAATTTTAATGTAGGAAAATAAATTTGATAATCTTTATCATTAATAATAATGCCTGTTTTTTTAGTATAAAGTCTTACTCTGGCAATAGCTGTTTTTCTTCTGCCGACTGCTTCAAAATAACGATCCTTTTTTTCAGATGTTTTTTTGACGGCTTTTTCATCTCTAATTATTTCTATCCCTTCTTTTCCAATAATTTCTTTCTCAATAATCTCTTTTTTTATTATATGCTTTTTGACAGCTGTTTCTTTTTTAATTTTTGGTTTTATAGTTTTTTCCATAAAAATTATTTATTTACTCAATTACCAACTTCTTAATTCTTCTAATTCTTAATTTATTTTTTGGAAGCATTCCCATCACCATTTTCCTCAACACTTCTTTCGGACCCTTTTTTTTCAATAACATCGCCAGCGATTGCTCTTTAAGATGCCCGATTTGAGTTGTATGGCGATAATATATTCTTTGTTGAGCTTTTTTATCGTTAATTTCAAGATTATTAATATTTTTAATAATCACTTTATCTTCTCCCTCCAATCTTGGCTCATAATTCGGATTTTTCTTTCCTTGCAAAATAACAGCTATTTCTGAAGCTAATCTGCCAATTTTTTTATTTGTCGCATCAATTGTGTATTCCATATTATTTTTTCCCTTCAATTATCATTTGTTCAATATTTTTTGACGCTTCTTCATATTTATCAAATTCCATTGAAAAGCTTCCCCTGCCTTGAGTCATCGATCTTAATTTTGTGGCATATCCGAACATTTCAGACAATGGAACTTTTGCGTCAACAACCCTTACATTTCCCCTGTCTCCCATTCCTTCAATTCTGCCTCGTTTGCTTTGAAGGTCTCCCGTAACATCGCCTAAGAAATCCGCCGGAACAACAATTTGAATTTTCATTATCGGTTCCAAAATTATAGGCTTGGCATTTTTTGACGCTTCCCGCAAAGCCATTGAGCCGGCAATTTTAAACGCCATCTCCGAAGAATCAACTTCATGGTATGATCCATCAAAAAGCGTTACTTCAATATCAACAATAGGATAACCTGCAATAATACCTTTGTCCAGCGATTCTTTCACACCCTTTTCAACCGCCGGAATAAATTCTTGAGGAATAGATCCTCCCTTAATTTCATTTTCAAAAACAAACCCTTTTCCTCTTTCAAGCCCTTTAACTTTAAGCCAAACATGTCCAAATTGGCCTCGTCCTCCGGATTGCTTGATATATTTTCCCTCAGCTTCAGCTTCTCCTTTAACGGTTTCTTTATAAGCGACTTGCGGCCTGCCGACATTGGCTTCCACTCCGAATTCGCGCTTCATCCTATCAACAAGGATTTCAAGATGAAGCTCTCCCATTCCGGAAATAATCGTTTCTCCGGTATCAGGATCTCCGGCTACTCTGAAAGTCGGATCTTCCTCGGATAATCTTCTTAAAGCAATACCAATTTTTTCTTGATCAACTTTAGTTTTCGGCTCGATTCTAATGGAAATAACGGGATCTGGAAAAATAATTTTCTCTAAGACAATCGGATTTTCCGGATCGCAAAGAGTATCTCCTGTCGTTGTATTTTTCAAACCGACAATCGCGCCAATGTCTCCCGTGTGAAGTTCTTCAACTTCTTCTCTTTTATTGGCATGCATCAAAACAATTCTTGAAATGCGTTCTTGATTGTCTTTTACCGAATTTAAAGCATAACTTCCTTTTTTAAGAGATCCCGCATAAATTCTAAAATAAGTTAAGCTTCCGACATAAGGGTCGGTAGCGATTTTAAAAGCCAATGCCGTGAACGGCTCGCTATCACTTGGTTTTCTTATAATTTCATTATTGGTTTTTAAATCAATTCCTCTCACAGGCTTTATTTCATCTAAATCAATCGGCGATGGCAAATAGTCCAAAACAGCGTCAAGCACTAATTGAACTCCTTTATTTTTCAAAGCTGAACCGCAAAGCACCGGCACAAAACCATGATTAATAGTCGCTTGCCTGATAATATTTTTTATTTCATCTTCCGATAAATCGCCATCACTTAAATATTTTTCCATTAAAACATCATCATATTCGGAAATTTTTTCCAATAAATTTTGCCTCGCTTTTTTCGCGCTTTCCAACATATTGGCTGGAATTTCTTTTTCAATAATTTTTTCGCCATTATCGCCTTCAAATCCATAAGCTTTCATTCTTACCAAATCAACCACTCCTTCAAAATTAGATTCTAAACCTATCGGCAATTGGACCGGATAAGCATTCGCGGTTAATCTGTCTAAAATTGAATGATAAGATTTTTCAAAATTCGCTCCCATTCTGTCTAATTTATTGATAAAACAAATTCTTGGCACTCTATATTTATCAGCCTGATGCCAAACGGTTTCAGATTGAGGCTCAACGCCGGCAACACCGTCGAAAACAACAACCCCGCCGTCTAAAACGCGCAAAGATCTTTCCACTTCAACGGTAAAATCAACATGTCCGGGAGTGTCTATAATATTTATACGATGTTCTTTTTCTCCTTTGATTTTTTGCCTTTCTTTATCGTCCGCAATATTTTTTAAATCTCTTGTTGATGTCCAAAAACAAGTCGTAGCGGCGGAAGTAATGGTAATTCCCCTTTCTCTTTCTTGTTCCATCCAATCCATAACAGCCAATCCTTCATGAACCTCTCCTATTTTATGGGAAATTCCGGTATAAAAAAGAATACGCTCGGAAAAAGTGGTTTTTCCGGCATCAATATGAGCGATAATCCCGATATTGCGATATTTTTCTAAGGGATAAAGTCTCATAAGCTTTAGCGAGCGAAATGCGCGAACGCTCTGTTCGCTTCCGCCATTCTATGCATATCTTGTTTCTTTTTAATCGCCACGCCTTCATTTTTAGAAGCGGCGATTAATTCTTCCGCCAATTTCTGGCTCATTGATTTTCCTTTTTTTGACTTAGCGGCATTAATTATCCAATTGCAAGATAAAAAGAATTTTCTTTCCGGCCTTACTTCTCTTGGAACTTGATAATTCGCTCCGCCAACTCTTTTAGAAACAACCTCTAATAAAGGAGTGGCGTTTGTAATTGCCCTTTCAAAAACCGCCAATGGTTCTTCTTTTGTATTCTTTTGGATTTCATCAAAAGAAGCATATAAAATTTTTTCCACTGTCGATTTTTTTCCGTCTTTCATTAAATAATTAACAAACCGACCGATCATTATATTATCGTATTTTATATCTGGTTTATGTTCTTTTTTATATTTTTTCGGTTTACGCATATTATTTTTTCGGTTTTTTCACTCCATATTTACTTCTTTCTTGTTTTCTTCCTTCAACTCCGGTTGCGTCCAAGACTCCGCGGACAATATGATATCTCACCCCCGGCAAATCTTTTACTCTTCCGCCTCTTAAAACAACAACCGAGTGTTCTTGCAAATTATGCCCAATACCGGGAATATAAGCAGATACTTCCATTCCATTACTTAACCTCACTCTCGCGACTTTTCGCAAAGCTGAATTCGGTTTTTTAGGAGTAGTGGTAAAAACTTTTAAACAAACTCCTCTCTTAAAAGGAGAACTGGAATAAACCGGTCTGTTTAAAATAGTATTAAAATAAAAACCCATTGCCGGAGATTTTGATTTCTTTGTTATTTTCTTTCTTCCATTTTTAATTAATTGTCCCATTGTCGGCATAGTTTTTAAAGAATATCAAAATTGCTTAGCTGTTGTCAATAGATTTTATAA
>JBBTRJ010000057.1:0-1321 GCA_038065215.1 Patescibacteria group bacterium | reverse complement strand
ATAACTTCGCTCCGCCTTTGCGCTTTTGGGAAACAGAATAATTTATTGCTATAAATTTTCTTCCCGCTCGGTCGCCTTCGCTCCCTGCGCGATGTTCCCAAAACCACAAAGGCTTCGCTGTTGGCGAATAAAATAATTTTTAAAGATATTCGATTTCTTCAACAAGTTCAATATTAAATTTTTCTTTGACTTTATTTTTAGTTAATTGAATTAATTTTTTTACATCGCTTGATGTCGCTTCAGAAACATTAATGATAAAATTCGGATGTTTTGGGGAAATCATCGCGCCGCCGATTGAAGTTCCGATAAGGCCGGCTTTTGAAATTAGATAAGCGACGGGAATTATCGGAAAAGGGTCGTTTTTTATAGGCGCATTTTCGTCTTTTAAATTTATATTTTTTAATGGAATATTTTTAAAAGTGCTGCCGAGACTTGGATAATCCATTGGATGATTAGCAATCCGATAATTTATATTTTTTTCAATTTCTTGATTAATATCAAAAATATTTTCTTTGGTTAATTTTAATGATGCTTCTAAAATAATTTCTTTGCTTTGGATTTTTTTAAATATGCTTGAACGGTATTCAAATTGGCAATCAATCGCGTCGCGTTTGATAATTTGCGGTTTTTTTTGAGAAATATTTAAGCTGACAACGCTTTCAATAATATCTTTCATTTCTTTTCCAAAAGCGCCGGCATTGCCGCGGATCGCTCCGCCCAATGTTCCGGGCAATCCGGCTGCCCATTCAAGGCCGGATAAACTATTTTCCAGAGAGAAATTTATTAAATCTTTCATTGGAGTTCCGGATCCGGCTTTTATAAAATAATCGTCATCTTTTTTTATAAATTGGAAATCGGGATTTATAATTAAGCCATCAAACCCTTCATCGTCGATTAAAACATTGGTCGCTCCGGCTAAAATAAAAATTTTTTCATTGAGCTGGCGCGATTTTAAAACAGCGGAAATTAAGTCATCAATATTTTTTGTTTTGAAAAAATATTTTGCCTCCCCGCCGATTTTATAATAACTGATTTGTTTTAATGGAACATTTTTATCAAACATATTTGATATACCTTGAATTACGAAACTTCAATTTTGTAAATAACAGGCAAAAAGATTTTTCTGAAATCTAAACGGAAGCGCAGGATTTGTAAAGCAAATCCGTGAGCGGATTGAAGAAAATCTTTTTGCTTGTTGTTTGCAGTTTAGTTTCGTAATTCAAAGTTGATATAAAATTAAAAAAGGGCGCTGACGTTTACCTCCAATTTTTTTAATGTGTGAGTGCTTTCAGCGCCCAATATTATTATATTAAAAAATAGG
>JBBTRJ010000056.1:0-2186 GCA_038065215.1 Patescibacteria group bacterium | reverse complement strand
AAAACTATTCCGGAAAGATGCTCAAATAAAATTTGCCCTAATCATAATCCGCATAAATTAGAAAAATAAAAAAGAGCGGTTGCGCGAGCAAACCGCCCTGAAATTCTGGTCGGGGTTGCCGATTCGCATTTGATCGACTTTTCTTTGTATTTAGCAAAGCGCGGTGGCTTCCGCCCAACCCCGATGTTTTATGTCTTCTTTTTTGCTAATAACCTCGGCCTTCTTCTATTTTCATTTTTATTCTTTTTGATTCTTAGAATCTTTTTTGCTAATTTTTTTTCTTTCCTGAAATTTTTTTTATTTTTTCTAAAAAAACAATCAGCTTCTTTTCTAATATCGATATTTAAGTTCATTTTCACATCTCCTTTCTCCCCTTGATTATTTATTTAAAAAGACCTAATTATAGATTACAATTGATAATTATGAATGTCAAAGATATTTTATCGGCAAGAAAATCAAAACTTTTTTCAGAAGACGAAAAAAATCTTATTGAACGCGCTTTTATTTTCTCTCAAAAAGCTCATCAAGGACAAAAAAGAAAATCCGGTGAGCCGTATTTTAATCATTGCTATCAAACCGCTTTTGAATTAGCGCGATGGCAATTAGACGCCGCCACTATTGCCGCCGGCTTTATTCATGATACCGCGGAAGATACTGATATTTCGCTTGAATCCATAAAAAATGAATTTGGCGAAGAAATCGCTTTTTTAGTCGATGGCGTCACAAAAATCGGCCATTTAAAATATCGCGATAAAAACGACCAGCAGGCCGAAAATATCCGCAAAATGATTTTAGCGTTAAGCCAAGATATAAGAGTGATTTTTATCAAACTTGCCGATCGGCTCCATAATATGAAAACCCTTTCCGCAATTCCGCCTCAAAAACAAAAAAGGATTGCCTTAGAAACCGCGGAAATTTACGCGCCCTTAGCGCGCCGTTTAGGAATGGCGAATCTTGCCGGCGAACTTGAAGATTTGGCATTTTTTTATCTCCACCATTCAGAATATGAATGGCTGAAAAAAAATATAAAAGATAAATATGAAGAACGGGAAAAATATTTAGAAAAAGTTAAATTAATTGCGGAAAAAACATTAAAAGAAAATAATATTAAGCCGATTAAAATCGATTGCCGAGCAAAACGCTATAGCAGTTTATATAAAAAACTTTTTAAGGCAAATATGAATTTAGACGAAGTATATGATTTAGTGGCCATAAGGATTATCGTAAAAACTATTGAAGAATGTTATGGCGTTTTGGGAATTATTCATCAACTTTGGCCGCCAATGCCGGGAAAAATCAAAGATTATATCGCTCTACCGAAACAAAACGGCTATCAAAGCATCCATACGACAGTTTTTTGTTTAGATAATAAACCGACTGAATTTCAAATTAGAACCGAAGAAATGCATCAAAAAGCAGAAAGCGGAATCGCCGCTTACTGGGCATATTCGCAAGCCAAAGAAACTAAAACTTACAAAAAATCAAAACCTGTTTTTGCTAATCAAAAAGAAATCGCCATAGTGGAGCAATTACGAAATTGGCAAAAAGAATTTTCCGACCCGAAAGAAGCAATCCAATCCCTTAAAATTGATATTTTAGAAGATCAAGTCTTTACTCTTACGCCGAAAGGAAGAGTTATTAATTTACCGCTCGGATCAACGCCCGTTGATTTTGCCTATGCTATTCATAGCGATATCGGCGATCAATGCATCGGATCAAAAATAAATAATAAAATTGTCCCGCTTGATTACCAGCTTCAATCTGGAGATTTAGTTGAAATTTTAATCCAAAAAAATAAAAAGCCTTCTAAATCTTGGCTTGAATTTATAAAAACATCGCTTGCTAAAAAACATGTTAAATCATCTATTAGAAAAAGTGAAAAATTGATTATTGGAAATTTAAATACGACGGAATTGAAATTGATTGTTGAAGATAAAATCGGACTCATAAAAGATATCTCTTCTATAATTTCAAAAAATCATATCAATATTAAAAATATAAATACATCTACAAATAAAGGACAAAATATTATAAAAATTATTTGCGAAGCAGATAAAGAAAAATCTGAAAAGCTTATTTTAAAATTAAAGAAAATTAAAGAATTAAAGGAAATAAGCTATAAAATTATTTAAATTAAACTTTGAATTACGAAATTCGTATTTTTCAATAAAATAAGCCAAACTATT
>JBBTRJ010000055.1:0-1957 GCA_038065215.1 Patescibacteria group bacterium | reverse complement strand
AATGATTTCAAAAGCATGCCCCGTAGGGAACTTGTTCTCCTTCGGGGTTTGCGAAGGTTTTAATTCGGGAGCCAAATAAAACAAAACCCGAGATTTTATCAGGTTTTGTTTTATTTGGCTCCGCAGGTAGGGATCGAACCTACAACCCTCTCGTTAACAGCGAGACGCTCTACCATTGAGCTACTGCGGAATCTTATTTAATTGTCAAAGACTAAAATATTTTATCAAAATTATTTTATTTTTTCAATACTTTAATATATAATTATCGAATGCCTATTCTTGAAGTGAAAAATTTAAATATTGAAATTGGCGGAGTTAAAATTTTAAACGATGTAAATTTCAATGTTGAAAAAGGAGAAATTCTGGCGATTATCGGGCCCAATGGCGCCGGCAAAACAATTTTATTGAAATCACTTCTCGGACTCATTGATTACAAAGGCGAAATTAAATGGGAAAAAATCAACGACAAAAAAATTAAAATCGGCTATGTTCCTCAGCGAATGGATATTGAAACCGACATCCCTCTCACGGTTAAAGAATTTTTAAATCTTGCCGGCGATAAAATCAGCGATGAAAAAATCAAAGAAGCGCTTGCTTATGTCCAACTTGATGAAAAAATTTTAAAATCGGGATTCGGCGAAATTTCCGTCGGACAACGCCAAAGAATTTTAGTGGCTTGGGCGATTTTAGGAAATCCTCAAGCACTTCTTTTTGATGAACCAACTGCCGACATCGACATTGCCGGCCAAGAATCAATTTACAAAATGCTCCACAAACTCCATCGCGAATTAAACCTTTCCATTATTTTAGTATCCCACGATTTGAATATAGTTTACCGCTATGCCCATAAAGTAATCTGCTTAAATAGAAAAAAAATCTGTGAAGGAGCGCCGAAAGAAATATTAGATACCCAAAGGTTGCTCGAACTTTACGGCGGAGAAAAAGCGTTTTATCATCATGAACATTAAAATAATTAAATAAATCCTTGAATTACGAAACTCGTATTTTTCAATAAAATAAGCCAAACTATTGATATTTCTGAAGCCTAAACGGAAGCGCAGCTCCGATGAAATCGGAGCGTGAGCGGGCTGAAGAAGTATTAATAGTTTGGCTTAGCATCTTGCGCGGGGCATTTCGTAATTTAAAGAAACTAAATATATGATCCAAACATTATTAGTAGCTATTTTTGTGTCGGGCGCGGCGAGTTTACTCGGTTCTTTTGCGATTTTGAAAAGAATGGCTTTGGTCGGCGACGCGATGAGCCATGTCGCGCTGCCGGGCATTGCCTTGGCTTTGCTTTTTAATTTCAATCCATTTATCGGAGCAATGATATTTTTATTTGCCGCTGTTTTTGGCATCTGGTTTTTGCAATACAAAAGTAGTTTGTCTATTGAAACCATTGTCGGCGTATTTTTTACCGCCAGCCTTGCGCTAGGAGCATTGATCACTCCAGAACACGAACTTATAGAAGCGCTTTTAGGAAATATTGCATCGCTCAACTGGAAAGAATCAATAATTTCAATTTTTCTTTCCATAATATTAATTATTATTCTTTTATTAATCAGAAAAAAACTATCGCTCAGTATGATATCGTCGGAAATGGCGCAATCAATGGGAATTAAGGTCAAACAAATAGATTTTATTTATCTGCTAATTTTCGCGCTAGCTGTCGCTTTGGGAATCCGCTTTGTCGGCGCGCTCTTAATGGGCTCGCTTGTGATTATTCCGGCGGCTTCGGCAAAAAATATTTCAAAAAGCTTAAAATCTTTTATGTCGCTAAGTATGATTTTCGGAGTAAATGCCGCTGCTTTGGGAGTTTATATCGCGCAAATTTATAATCTCCCGCCCGGCCCAATTTTTATTTTAATCAGCGCGGGAATTTTTATAGTTTCATTAATTATAAGACAATTAAAAAAATAAAAATTACCACTCCACGAGAACATATCCCGCGCCGCCT
>JBBTRJ010000054.1:0-1596 GCA_038065215.1 Patescibacteria group bacterium | reverse complement strand
AATCAAAATTTAATAGCAAGTGTTGAGGCGATATTATTTTCTTATGGAGAGCCGATTGAAATTAATAAAATAACTAAATTGCTCAATAGTGAAATAGAGGTGATAAAACAGGCAATTTCCGGATTGGAACAGCAATACGCTGATGAAAACAGGGGATTGAAAATTATTTTTAGCGATAATAAAATTCAACTGGCAACTAAGCCGGAATTTTCAAAATTTTTAGAAGAATTCGCCAAAGAAGAATTTCAGGAAAATTTGACTCCCGCGGCGCTGGAAACTCTCGCTTTGATAATTTATTTTACCCCGATTTCAAGGGCAAAAATAGATTATTTTCGGGGAGTAAATTCAAATTTTATTTTAAGAAGTTTATTGATGAGGGGATTAATAGAGCGCGCCAGCGATTCCAAAGATAGAAGTTATTCTTATCAGCCGACTTTTGATTTATTGAAACATCTTGGAATTTCAAAAATAGAAAAATTACCGGATTATCAGAAATTTCAAGAAATCGGCATAAATTTTGAAAACGCGCAAAATCAATTATGAAATTTCAAACCTTATTTTTAATTTTAATACTTTTATTCGCATCTCTTTTTATCAATGTCGATATTGGAAAATATCAAAAATCTTCCGCTATCGCAAATATTAGGATAGATGATTTGAAAGACAATATTGACAGTTCAATCGCGGTAAATCAGCCATTGACTGAAATATCGTCTGATTTCCCTAAAATAAAATGCGATGCGCAAATCAATGCGAGGGGAGGATTATTAAAATATATCAACCCGCCCGGTCAAGCAAGCGAAAATGAAAATATTTTTGAGTTAAATATTCAAAAAAGATGGCCGATTGCTTCACTCACAAAATTAATGTCCTCGATAATTTCAATAGAAGAAATTGGAATAAATAACGCGGTTGATATCAGCCAAAAAGCTATTGATATGGAAGGAATGTCTGGAGAATTTATAACTGGAGAAATATTTAGAACGAACGATTTAATAAAAGCAATGCTTATGGTTTCAAGTAATGACGCGACAATGGCTTTAGCGGAAAAAATCGGCGAAAAAAAATTTGTTGAATTGATGAATAAAAAGGCAAAAGAGCTGAAAATGGCAGAAACTAATTTTTCAGAACCAACAGGCCTTTCCTATTTGAATCAATCAACATCCGCGGATTTAGTTAAATTGGCAAACTATATTTATTTTTATCATCCGGAAATTTTTGAAATGAGCGCGATAAAAGAAAGGAAAATTTTTAATCTTAATTCAACAACTTCTAAAAAATTGATAAATATTAATCAATTTACCGGAGAAAATAATTTTTTAGGCGGAAAAACCGGATATATCAGCGATGAAACAGGAAGAAATTTAGTCGCGATTTTTAAAAAGAACGATAAAATAATTTTAACAATAATACTTGGAGCTGAAAACGCTTTTGAAGAAACAAAAAAAATGTTAGAATGCGTTAAATAATATTTATTATTTTTGAATTATAAAACTAAACTGCAAATAACAGGCAAAAAGATTTTTCTGAAATCTAAACGAAAGCGCAGGATTTGCGAAGCAAATCCGTGAGCGGATTGAAGAAAATCTTTTTGCC
>JBBTRJ010000053.1:9483-23422 GCA_038065215.1 Patescibacteria group bacterium | reverse complement strand
TTATTCTTTTGCTGTCTGCGGCTCTATTTCGTAATTCAAAGATATTATTATGATTAAGATTAAAAAAATTTATATTATATTATCAGTGCTTTTTAGTTTATTTATTACCATACCGGTTTTTGCCGCCGAGCTTTCTGTTATATCTCAATCTTCCGAAATCGGATTAAATAATGAATTTGAAATAAATTTATTTATAAGCTCAAAAAACGAAAATATTAATGCCATTGAAGGGAAAATAATATATCCTATTGATTTATTGGAAATTAAAAATATTTATGACGGCGATTCAGTAATGAGTTTTTGGATGGAAAAGCCGTCATTAAAATCAGAATCTTATATTTCATATTCCGGTATAATTCCCGGCGGTTATTCCGGGAAAGACGGAAAAATCTTCTCGATAGTTTTTCAGGCAAAAAAAGAAGGCTTTGGCGACATAGAAATCAGCGACGCGAAATTATTAATAGATAACGGCAAGGGCACTGAATCTAAAACAAAAATTTCTAATTTTCATTTTACGATTTCTGGAAAAAATAAAGAAATAATAATTCTTAAAAATAATAAAGATAATAAGCCGCCCGAATCTTTTGTTCCGCAAATTGCTCATGATAAAAATATTTTTAATGATAAATGGTTTCTTGTCTTCGTTGCGCAAGATAAAGATTCAGGCATTGATTATTATCAAATATACGAAACATCAAAAAAAATATTGCCGAAATATGCTGAATGGATGACGGCTGAAAGTCCGCAAATTTTAACAGATCAGAAATTAAAAAGTTTTATTTATATAAAAGCTGTTGATAAATTTGGCAATGAACGGATTGAGATTATTCCGCCGAAAAATCCGCAAAAATGGTATGAAAATTATATTTTTTGGATTATAATTAGCATATTAATATTAATTATTTATGCGCTTATTAAAAAAAGACAAAATAATAAAATATAAAATACAAGCTATAGTTTTTTTGTGTTTTATATTTTATGTTTTAAGTTTCGCGCTTGCTGATGCCGCCATTATTTCGCTAAGCCCATCAAGCGGCGCTTTTACCGTTGGCAGTACTTTTGACATTTCTTTATTTTTAAACACTCAGGAAAAATCAGTTAATGCCGTTCAGATTTATCTTAAATTTCCATCTGATAAACTTCAATTAGTTTCTCCAAAAATCAGCCAATCTATAATTAATATTTGGTCAAGCCAGCCGAAACTTGACAATAAAACTGGCGTCATTGAATTAGAAGGTATAATTCCGGGAGGAATTAATACAAGTAATGGATTAATTACAAAATTTACTTTTCGAGTTAAATCGGTCGGTTCGGCTATTGTAAAATTTTTAGATAAATCAAGGGTGCTTTTAAATGATGGACTTGGCACAGACGCTTTAGAACAAGCTCAAAATAGTATTTATAGTCTTGTTTTGCCTCCGCCAGCCGGGCCGATTGTTGTTTCTGAAACACATCCGGATCAATCAAGGTGGTATTCAAATCAAAATTTAATTTTAAAATGGGCTTCAGAATCAGAGGTTGACGGCTATAGTTATATTTTAAATAATGAACCGATAGATATTCCCGATGATATTTCCGATGGCGTTAAAAATTCCGTTATTTATAAAAATATCGGCAATGGAGTTTATTATTTTCATATTAAATCTTTGCGAAATGGCGGTTGGGGAGGAGTAACACATTTTTCCGTTAATATTGATTCTTTGCCGCCGGCAGAATTTTCAATAGAAGTTTCGCCTTCTGTTCGCAGTACAAGCAGGCAGCCGATTATTCAATTTATGACAACAGACAGTTTTTCCGGGCTTGATCATTATGAATTGAAGATTATTTCTCTTCAATCAATAAAATCTGACGAAGAAAAAGAAAATCAGCAATTTTTTATTGAAGCAGAAAGCCCATATCTTTCTCCAATGCTGGAGTTGGGAAGTTATGACATTATTATCAGGGCATATGATAAAGCTGGAAATTATCGCGAAACAATAAAACATCTCAATATTGTAAATCCTTTTTTAAAGCCGATTACTGATAAAGGATTGGAAATAGACGGCCTATTTATTATTCCATGGCTTTTTGTTTGGATTATATCCGTATTTTTAATTGTAATAATCACTTATGTCGGATGGCGTTTTGAAAAATGGCACCACAATATTCATTTTCAAATATTAAACAGAAAATTTCCGGAACATATAGAAAAAAAATTAGATGAATTTGAAAAATATCGGTCTAAATATAAGGGAGTATCTATTTTCTTGATAATTATCAGTGCTGGAATATTATTTAGCGGAAGCGTATTCGCTCAAGAAACAGAATCTCAAAAAATAGAATTCGGGCCGCCCGTTATTACTACTATTTCGCGCAATATTTCAAACGAAGAAATATTTTATATCGGAGGAAAAACAGATTTTTCCAATACAAAAGTAATTATTTATCTTCAAAATCCTAAAACCGGAGAAACATTGAGCCAGGGGATTGTTTCTGATAAAAATGGAGATTGGCTTTATCGCCATAATGCGTTTTTATCAAGCGGAAATTATATTTTATGGGCGCAAAGTAAAATTGATGAACAATTAAGTCCGCCGAGTGCTCAAATGCAAATCAATGTTCAGCGAACAGCTATTCAATTTGGCGCCTCGCGAATAAGTTATGAAGTCCTTTATTTGATAATAATTGTGATTTTTTTGATGATTTTTATTTATGTAATCAGTCGCGCCGTATTTCACGCTTATCACGCCCGTGAAAAACATAAAGAATTTACCAAAGAAATTAAAGAAGCCGAAGAATCCATTCGTCGCGGTTTTGCGGTTTTAAGAAGAGATATTGAAGCTGAATTAGCAGTTATTAAAAAAGTAAAATTAAATAAAAATATTTCAGCGGAAGAAAAAAATAAAGAAGATCAATTAATAAAGGATATTAATTTAATTGAAAGTTATATCGGCAAAGAGATTTGGGATATTAAAAAAACCGAATATATCGATTAAAAATACAAATGTTAATATAAATTTATTAATTATGTCCCAATATTACAATTCTAAAAGAACAAAAAACATATATAATCCTAAAAGCGATGAGCCGTTTAAATTAAGCCGTTCGAGAATTGATGTATTTTTAAATTGCCAACATTGTTTTTATTTGGACAGGCGCCTTGGCGTAGATAGGCCGCCGGGATTCCCATTTGCCTTGAATTCTGCGGTTGATACATTATTAAAAAAAGAATTTGATATTCATCGCATCGGCAAAACCGCTCATCCGTTAATGAAAAAATATAAAATAGATGCAGTGCCATTTCAGCATGACGATTTAGATAAATGGAGAGCGAATTTTGTGGGTGTGCAATATCATCACCAATCTACAAATTTTATAATCACCGGCGCGGTTGACGATGTTTGGATTAATCCGAAAGGTGAATTAATTGTTGTTGATTATAAATCCACTAGCAAAGAAGCGGAAGTAAATTTAGATGCCGAATGGCAAATAGGATACAAAAGGCAGATGGAAATCTACCAATGGCTTTTAAGGCAAAATGGGCATAAAGTTTCTAATACCGGATATTTTGTTTATTGCAACGGGAAAACAGACAGAAAGGCTTTTGACGGCAAACTTGAATTTGATATAACTATTTTAAATTATATCGGCAATGATAATTGGATAGAAAATATAATTAATGACATTCATAAATGTCTTAATAGCGATGAAATTCCAAGATCATCCGGAACTTGCGATTATTGCGCGTATTTTGAATCGAGAAAAGAAATTGAATAGAATTTTATGCGCATACAAAAATATTTATCTCAACAAAAAATATTATCGCGTCGAGAGACGGAAAATTATATTAGAAAAGGGTTGATTGCTTGTAATGGCAAGATTGTGAGGGATTTAGGCCGGCAAATCGATCCGGAAAAAGATAAAATAGAAATTTTAGCGCCGGCAAAAAAAGAAATTAATAAAAAAATAACAGTTGCCGTAAATAAGCCGCGCGATATTGTTTGTTCTAAAAATAAAACAGAAGGAAAAACAATTTTTGAGCTTTTACCGCAATTTGAAAATCTGAACGCCGTCGGTAGATTAGATAAAGATAGTGAAGGATTGATATTACTTTCAAATGATGGAGTGATAACTTCCGCGATTACCGGCAATGATCATAAAATTGAGAAGGAATATGAAGTTGCTGTCCGCGAAGATTTAAGCAGAAATAAAATGAGCATATTGGAAAATGGAGTTATGATTGATGGGAAAATAACTCTTCCGGCGCAAACAAAAATAACAGGAGATCATACTTTTAACATTATTTTAAAAGAAGGCAGGAAACATCAAATCAGAAGAATGACAGATGTTGTCAAGCTTACAATCTTCAAATTAAAAAGAATAAGAATCGGAAATATTTTATTGGGAGATATTAAAATTGGAAACTATAAAATACTTTCAGTTGCTGAAATTAATAAACTTAAAAATTTGAGAGCTTGACATCTTCCGAAATCTTAGTATTATTATAAACAGATTAAATCTTTAAAAAACAACGGCAGAAGCCGTTTATATAGGAGGAAAAGATATGGAAAATATGAATAAAAATCGATTTTCATTAGCCAACCATTGCTTTTTGATTAAAGGAGCAAAGAGAGGCGCAATCTATAATTTAAAAGAAGGAGATGTTTACTCTATAGACGAACATGCTGCAAAACTTTTAGAGGAATGTGAAGCGGGATTAGATATTAAGAAAATTTTGGAGGATAAATCCGCCGAAATTCAATCAGTAGCCATGAGTTATCTTGAAAGTTTAGCGGCATTTGATCTTGGCCAATTCCTAGGGGATAACGGAAAAGTGATAAAAATCCCAATTATGGAACCGCATCCTCTCGAATTCATCTGGCTCGAAGTTACGACTGGTTGCAATCTTAGGTGTGTTCATTGCTATTCCAGCAGTTCTTCCTCACTTCTTGGTGAAGGAAGAATGATGGAGGCTGATTGGATTCGTGTGATGAAGGAAGCCTATGCAATTGGTTGCCGAAAACTCCAGTTTATAGGAGGAGAACCATTTGCGCTTGGCGAGCAATTATTACGGTTGGTCAGTGTATGTCGAGATCTCGGCTACAAAATGATTGAGATTTACACTAATGCAACCTTAATCGATGATTCCAAAATTCAATTTCTTGCCGAGAAAGAGATTTCTGTTGCTGTTTCTATATATGGTAATACGTCGGAGATCCACGAGGCAGTAACCAAAGGTACAGGAAGTTTCAATCGAACTATCACGACACTCAAGAAACTAATAGCGAGGAATATTCCAACACGCGTTGGGTTAATAGGAATGAATATCAACGAGGACCACATTGACGAAACCATCAAGTTTCTAAAAGAGGATATGGGCGTGAAAAACGTAAAATTAGACCTTATTCGTCCCTCTGGTCGTAGTTATAATGGCAATTTAGTATCTCAAAAACTCATGGAAAAGGTAATACTCCGCGAGCCACGTTTTCCAAAATGTACAATCGAAACTTTCCAACGAGCGCAATATGGGAACAATTGCTTTTCTAAGGAGATATGTGTTACTGCGAGTGGAGATGTTTTCCCTTGTATAATGGAACGGGATATAACATTAGGAAATATCCTTGATGTTTCATTGGCGCATATTATCCAAGAAAAAACAGTAAAGCAAATTCGTGGTCTTAATAAAGATAAAATAGAAGTGTGTAAAGACTGCGAATATCGTTACTGTTGTTTTGATTGTCGACCTAAGGCAAAAAAAGCATCTTTTAATGGTAATTTTTTTGCGAAGCCGTCAGAATGTCTGTATAATCCCTACTCTGGTAAGTGGGGAAATTAGAAAAGGAAAGGAGGTGATAAAGATGTTTGAGATTAAAAAAGTAACTAAAAACAATGCAGACAGTAACACGGATGATGGGTTGCGGGAAATCAATGTATTTTCCAACTGCGATCCAGAAGATTGTGTTCCAAGTATGCCTTGTACGCCACATCACTAGGCGTATAGTTTGGAACAGGGGGCTTTACAGAGCCAATAGGAGAAATTTCCTATTGACTCATTTTATTTTTTGAATTATCTTGATTTTCTTAATTTCCTCAAAAAATTCGAAAATATTTTTTTCTTTATCTTTAAGATATTTAATCCAGTACGGATAGAGTATTTTTTCAATTTTTTTTAATTCTTTATGTCCTTTAATATCAAAATACTTGCCTTTTTTATTTAATTTAATTCTAAGCTGATTATCAGCGGCCAATTCAATGATAGCATGCATCAACCTCGAGTTATTTTTTAATATTTCATGAAATGTTTCATGGATAAGGTACACAACAGAGTAATTTCTCCATTCTTCAGGATGCCCCCAGCAAATTTTATAATTTCCCAGATAATGTCCGTTTGTTAGTCGAGGATGGGTTAAAAATACTTTAAATTTAATTTTAGGAATATCTATTTTCAATATCCTCTTTAAAATAGAATTAATATTAATTTTATTACGACTCCATTGTTTAGATATCCATTTTTTATAACATTCTGTTTCTTGATGTGTTTTTTTAAATTCCTTAGTATGTAGAATGTTCACGATTATTTTATCGGCTTTAGTCGAGAGTTGTTTTAGGGAACGATTAGAAATTATTGCTTCCGGATGTCCGATTAAAAAATTATAAACATCCTTATCTATTTTCCAGACTTTATTATGTAGATGGACCCATTCCGGCGATATTTTAAGTTTGTGCCTAAAAGCGTGAAGGAAGAGATATTTTTTGTTTATTATGAATTTAAAGTCTATCATTTTTTTATTTTATCATTTTTTCTCTATTTAAGCTATTTTGAAATTCGCCGTATATATACGCATTGTACTGTCTCTCATGGAGTTTAGAGAATATCTACGCGATTTGACGGAAGTTGGCACAGAACTAGATATTAAAGTAAATGCTTTAGAGGGATACCCACTTTGTGGTGTAAAAGATCTAGATACTTATCACTTTCTTATTGGACGAAAGTGCACAGCTGGTGTTTCAACTATCACCATTGCGAGTGACGGGTTGGTACGACCTTGCCCACATATAGATGAATCATTTGGTAATATTTTCAGAGAGAGTATCTCAACTATCTGGGAACGTATGAAAGTGTGGCGGGATGGTACATTTATTCCACAGACATGCAGAGTTTGTTCACTCTTGGGAATTTGCGGGAGTGGTTGTCGAATGGCAGCAAAGATGGAATACAATAGTTTGTCGGCGCTTGATCCTTATTGTGTGCCAATCTTTTTTTCTGTACGAAACATAATTGGTTTTAATAGTAAATTACCCCAATAACCATGTAAATTTAATATTAATTGTAATTTTGGCTGGTTCATTACCACCGGAGCGAGTATCTCTTGCGCAAAATATATTATGGTTTGATGATTTACATGTGGTAAGGCGATATGAGAATGCGCGATAATATCTAAAAATATAAAGTGAGAAATTTCATGTACAAGTATTTGTAAAGTATTTAAAGATATTGTCTTATTATTTTCTATGCGACCAGCATCACCATGCAGATATGGCAGAATAGAAATATAAATAGTGTTGGTGTCCTTATTCCATGGAGAAAACGGCAATAAACTTATTATAACGCCCTTTCCGATTTCAAAAGAAATTTTTAATTTAAATAAAATAATCTTGGGATTTAAAAATATAGCTAATTTATACCCTGATAAAATTAATATTAGCTTATCTGATGCAATAAGGAAGGATAAAAAATTATTGGGAACTTTTTGCCAAATTATAAAAAATAATCCAGGAATAAGAATTTCTCCTTACTGTATAACAGAAAAATTTATATTATTAATTAAATATCTAAAAAGTAAAAGGTTAAAATTTCATGTATTAGAAATGCCTGCTGAGGAATCGAGATGGCTTGTTTCTTATCTTGATTCAAAAGTTGGTTCGAGAATTACAATTAATAGAATTAAAAATATATATAAAAATGTGCCAGAAAGCATAGCGTGTAAAAATCAAGAGGAAATAATTAAAGCTGCTATCTGGTTTTATAAAAATAATCGCTCTTGCGCATTGAAAGCTAATTTTGGGGAATCGGGATGGGGAACGGTTTTTATAAGAAAAGAATATTTTAAAAATAAAAAAGAAATTGCAAAATATATTAATAAAGAATTTAAAATTGATTCAATTTGGCATAACGAATTGATTTTAGTTGAAGAGTATATAATTCCAAGTAAAAAATTATCTAGCGGTTCTCCATCTTCAGAATTATTTTTGTCAGATAAAGGCGTTAAAATTACTTATTTGTGCAACCAATTTTTAGGAGATAAAGGCAATTTTTTAGGGGTAGCTTTGGGGGAAAATTTACTGGATGATAAAACAAAAAATAAAATACGAAAAATTTCATTGCAAGTTGGTAATAAATTTTGGAAATTAGGATATAGAGGTTTTTTTGATATTGATTTTATTCTATCAAATAATAATAATCTTTATATTATAGAAACAAATATGCGAAGAACAGGAGGAACTCATGCGTATGATATTGCTAAAACGCTCTTTGGGAAAAATTGGGAGAAAAATTGTTTTATTATATCTCAAGATAATTTCTATTATGGAAAGAAAAAATTAAACGGAAAGCAGATAATAGATAAAATGAAAGAAATAATGTATCCTATAAAAGGAGAAAAAGAGGGCGTTATTATTTCAATAATAAATAAATGGAAGCCGACATTTGGTTTTATTATTATCAGTAAATCTAATAAAGAAGCTGTGGATATTTATAATAGAATATTGAGTATCTGGGCTATTTAAAATTAATTTAAACAATATGAAAATGTTAAAAATTAAACCGTTTCAGGAAACATTAAATGCCGGTATGTGTGGACCGGCTTCTTTAAAAATTTTATTATCTTATTATGGAGTTAAAAAAGATGAAAAAGAATTGGCAAAATTATGCGGGACAAAAAATGATTTAGGAACTGATGATCGAGGAATAAAAAAAGCGGCTGAAAACTTGGGATTTAAAGTAAAAATAAAAAATAACAGTAGTTTTAAAGATATTGAAAGATGGTTAGATAAAAATGTTCCTATCATTATAAATTGGTTTACTCGAGGAAGGGCGGATTATGCGGATACAGATGTTGCAGATGGGCATTATTCAGTAGTTTGTGGGCTGGATAATAAAAATATTTATTTTCAAGACCCGGAAATTGGCGGTATGAGAAAATTAGACAGGGAAGATTTTATGACAGTTTGGTTTGATTTCACTGGAAAATATATAAAGCCCGATGAATTAATAATCCGTCAAATTATCGCAATTTATCGTTAATAAAATGTTTAAAAAATATCATTTTTCCGAAAATGCAAAAATAATAACTTCTAAAATACCAGGACTTAAATCTGAACAACTACTAAAAAAACAGGATGATTTAGAAAGCAATAATAGATCATATCCAAGAGAAATACCCATAGCTTTTGATAAAGCAAAAGGCGTCAATATTACAGATGTTGACGGAAATATATATTTAGATTTTACCTCTATTTGCGGAGTATTTAATTTTGGTCACAATAATTCTGATATTTTAGATGAACTTAAAAATTATAATGACATAATTATTCAAGCAGTAGATTTTCCAACTAAGATCAAGATTGATTTTATGGAAAAACTTTTATCAATTTTGCCAAAAGAAATGATTGGTAAATATAAGATAAACTTTGGAGGGCCAACAGGTTCAGATGCGGTTGAGTCAGCGATAAAATTAGCGCGAATTAATAAAAACAGACAAGGTATTATTTCATTTCAAGGTAGTTATCATGGAATGACTGCTGGTGCGCTTAGCGTAACAAGTAAATTATTTAATAAGGAAAATATTTTCTCACTGGTGCCGGGCGTTAATTTTATGCCGTATTGCAGTTCATATAGATGTCCAATGGGATATAATAAAAAAGGGAAATGCGAATTTGCATGTGTTAATTTTTTTCAAAATGCATTAGAAAATCCTCATTCAGGAATTGATAAACCAGCTGCTATTATTATTGAGCCGATTCAAGGAGAGGGAGGAATTTATATACCTCCAAACGGTTGGCTTGAGAAAATTGTAGATATAGCCAGAAAGAATGATATTTTAGTAATATTTGATGAGATACAAACTGGATTTTTTAGAACAGGAAAGTTATTTTCTTTTGAATATACAACCGTAATACCAGATATCATTACAATGTCAAAAGGTATTGGCGGGATAGGTTTTCCTTTATCGTTGATTCTTTATAAAAAAGAGTTGGATATATGGAAACCGGGAACCCATATTGGAACATTTAGAGGAAACCAATTAGGTATGATAGCCGGATTATCAGCCATGAGATTGGCTGATAAGTTAGATATCAAATCTCATGTAAATGTGATAAGTGGATTGATGGAAAAAAGACTCCAAAAAATTAAAGAAAAAAATTATTTTATTGGAGAAGTTAGAGTGAGGGGTATGATGTTTGGAATTGAATATGTAAAAAATAAGAGAACTAAGGAGCCAGATTCTAAATTAGCTAAAAAAATTAGAAAATTGTGTTATGAGAATGGATTAATAGTAGAAATCGGAGGATATTATAATAATGTTGTAAGATTTTTACCACCGCTAGTTATTACAGAAAAAATTGCTAATAATGCGCTGGATATTTTTGAAAAAATTAATATAGTAGTTAAAAAAGATTTTCAATTATGATTTATAATAATATTTTAGAAAAAATAGGAAACACGCCGTTGGTGAAAATAAAATTAAGCGGTTTTGATAATATAAATTTTTACGCAAAATTGGAATATTATAATCCAATGGGAAGCGTAAAAGACAGAGCCGCTTCCTATATTATAAAAAAGGGGTTGGATTCGGGTAGAATAAACAAAGATACAATTTTGATTGAATCATCTTCTGGCAATTTTGGCATTGCCTTGTCTGCTTATTGTAAGGAGTATGGATTAAAATTTTATTGTATAGTTGATCCAAATATTTCTCCAACCAATGAATATTTAATAAAGACATTAAGTACAAAAATGATAAAAGTGACCGAGATTGATGAAAATAGAGGATATTTACTTAATAGGATAAGAAAAGTTAAAGAACTCCAAAAAGAAATTCCAAATTCATATTGGATCAATCAGTATGAAAATCCGTATAATGCAGAGGCATATAAGGAAACACTTGGGAAAGAAATTTGCGATGATATGAATAATATAGATTATGTATTTTTAGGAGTGAGTTCAGGTGGAACAATTACTGGTGTGTCTCAGAAAGTAAAGGAAATTTTTCCTAATACAAAAATTATAGCGGTAGATATTGATGGCTCTGTTATATTTGGAGGGAAATCGAGAAAAAGATTTATTCCCGGTATTGGCTCAAGTATGGTACCGAGTATTTTAAAAGAAGCTAAAATTGATGAGGTTTTTATAACAAATGAAATTTTCACAATTGAAATGTGTCACGAATTACTTAGGGAGCACTGTCTTTTCTTGGGTGGGTCATCGGGCTCTGTTTATTCAGCGGTCAAAAAATATTTTAAAGGAAAGTTATTTAATAAAAGACAGAATGTTGTGGCAATTTTTGTTGATAGCGGAGATAGATATATTAACACAATATATAATGATAATTGGTGTGATAATTTTTTAAAAGAAAAATTATGAAATATTTAGACGAGAATAATATTAAAAAAATTGGAATAAATTGGGCAGAAACAATAAGCGTTATTGAAGAAGCTGTAAGGTGTTTAGATAAAGGTGATTTTGTTCAACCAATTAAACAATATTTGAGGTATGGAAACAAAAAAAATAGGATTATCGCAATGCCTGCTTTTGTAGGCGGAAAATTCAATGTTTCTGGTATTAAATGGATTGCCAGTTTTCCAAATAATATAGATAGGGGAATTAATAGGGCACACAGTGTAGTTATTTTGAATAATGCAGATACAGGTGAGATTATTTCTATTATAAATACGGCTCTCTTGAGCATTATTAGAACAGTTTCAGTCAGTGGGTTAATAATGAAATATTATGATGAAGCAAGAAAATTGGATAAATTTAATTTGGGGATAATAGGATGGGGATTAATAGGTAAATATCATTTTAAATTATTTACGGAACTTTATAGAGATAGGATTAAAAAGATTTTTCTTTATGATATCAGACCAATTATAGATAAAGATGAAATTGATTTTTTAAACAAAGAAAAAATAATTATAACTGATAATTGGGAAGAGGCGTATAGGGATTCAGATGTTTTTATCACTTGTACTGTTCCAAGTGAAAGATATATAAATCTAAAACCAAAAGAAGGCTCTCTACAATTAAATATTTCTTTAAGAGATTATAAAATAGATGTTTTTGATTATGTGAAAGATGCTATTATAGTTGATGATTGGGATGAGGTTTGCAGAGAAAACACAGATATTGAATTTATGTATAAAGAAAAAGGTTTCAGTAGAAAAATGGTAAAAACAATCAATGATGTTATTTGTCGCGGCTATATGGAAAATATAGAAAAAAAGCAATGTGTAATGTTTAATCCTATGGGTATGGGAGTTTTTGATATTGCTATTGGTAATTATTATTTTAAAAAATCAAACGAATATAAAATAGGGATAGTTTTTAATTAAAAATATAAATTTTCTATTTAAAAATATTTAATTAAAAAGCTTACATTCCAAAAAATTATGAGATTTAAAAAAGATATAAGAGATAAATTATGGGAGCAATTGGAACGAGATATACAAAAACGTGGCAATAAAAAAGACAAAAAATTTATATTGAACGGAAAATGGAAAAAATTTATCAGAAAACAAAATGGATTTAAAATCTACGCGGTAGATCACGAATGGGTTTCTAATAATTTAAGCGTCATTTTTGGGCACGGAGGACACGGATATGTGCATGAATTTATACCCCATAACGAAATTTGGATAGCAACACGACATTTTGACGGTTGTGATTGTAAAAATACCAAAAATGGACGGAAGGTTTCGCGATCGTATTTTAATAGCACAATCATTCACGAAATTACTGAATTCAAATTAATGAAAAAAGGAATGATTTATTGGCGGGCACATCAAATTGCCCTGCAAAAAGAAATAGAAATAGGATTTTTAAAAGATCCGTATACTGAAATTAAATAAACTCAAAAATGTTAATAGATAATGTAATAATTAAAACAGGAGGAGGAGACGGCGGGAAAGGCGCGGTGGCTTTTAATAAGAATATGATGAGCTTGGGGCCGGTGGGCGGCAGCGGCGGGAATGGCGGAAATGTTTATGTCGAGGGAGTCGCTGATTTAAGCGCGTTAAGGCAATTTAGATTTAAAAAAGAATTTTTTGCCGAAAACGGTCTTAATGGGCGCGGACAATTTTGCGATGGGAATGACGGTGAAGATATTATTCTTAAAATTCCAACCGGCACTGTTGTTAAAAATCTAACCGCAAAAATAGAGCCTATTAGCGCGCCAACTGACGGATCCACTATTTGGGATGAATTTGAAATTCTAAAAATAGGGGAGCGTATTTTAATTGCCAAGGGCGGGCATGGCGGAAAAGGAAATTTTTTATTCCGATCGCCGAAAAATACCAGTCCTGTAAGATTTCAACTTGGCTTACCGGGAGAAAAATTTGAAATTTCTTTAGAACTAAAATTAATAGCCGATGTTGGATTTATCGGTTTTCCCAATGCCGGAAAATCAAGCTTGTTAAATGAATTGACTGCCGCCAAAAGCAAAGTCGCCAATTATCCCTTTACAACTTTAGAGCCGAATTTAGGCGTTTATTACGAATTAATTTTAGCCGATATTCCCGGATTGATAGAGGGCGCTTCGATAGGAAAGGGATTGGGCATAAAATTTTTAAAGCATATCGAGCGGACAAAAATCTTATTTCATTTTATTTCCGCCGAATCTGAAAACCTTGAAAAAGATTATCAAATTATCAGGAATGAGCTTAAAAAATATAATCTTGATTT
>JBBTRJ010000053.1:0-9383 GCA_038065215.1 Patescibacteria group bacterium | reverse complement strand
TTGAAAAAGATTATCAAATTATCAGGAATGAGCTTAAAAAATATAATCTTGATTTGGCAAAAAAGCCGGAATATTTATTTCTGACCAAAAGCGATTTATTACCTCCCATAGAATTAAAGAAAAAACTTTTATTTCTCAAAAAACTCAACAAAACCGCAATGGCAATCTCAATCTACGACTGGGACAGCTTAGAAAAAGTGAAAGTGATTTTGAATAAAATTAAAGGAGAAAAAATATTAGAAAAATAAAATTTAGAGATGAGCTAATTTTACCTTTCTTTAATTTTATGCGTTTCCGCATAATTACGGATAACAGACATAAATTGTTCTCCGAATTGGGAGAGTTTTTTATTTCCGACGCCGTTGATTTCTAAAAAGGCGGGTGAAGTTTGCGGGAAATAAGTGGCCATCTCGCGGAGCGCCTTATCTCCGAAAATCATATATGGCGGGATTTTTAATTTGCGCGCTTCTTGCGTTCTTATATTTCTTAATTCTTCAAACAACACGGAATCATAAGTATTTTTTCTAATAGATTGATAAACGCTTGGTTTTTTAATAATCTCGATATTTTTCTCATATAAGCGGGTTTGAACTTGCGCGACAGGAGTTTGCGCGACGCATCCGTCGCAATTTCCACAATTTATTTGTTTATATTCTTCATTAAAGTAACGCAGTAAAAATTGGCGGCGACAGCCATTAAAATTTCCATATTGCATAACATATTCCAGTTTTTCTTGCGTTTTTTTCTGTTCCACCTCATTTGCTATATTGCGGATGAAGTAATCGTGCTTGAATTTATCAGCGTATGAAAAAAACAAAACGCATCGGGCGGGCAATCCGTCGCGTCCGGCTCGACCAGTTTCTTGATAATATCCTTCTATTGATTTCGGCAAACTGTGGTGAATAATAAGCCGCACATCGGGCTTATTAATTCCCATGCCAAAAGCGATAGTGGCAACCATAATATTAATTTCATCTTTAATAAATCGTTCTTGATTTTCTTTTCTTTTTTTTGAATCCAATCCAGCATGATACGCAGCCGCCTTAAATCCATATTTATTCAAATTATTAACCATAGTTTCAGTGTCGTTGCGTGAGAAGCAATATATAATTACGCTTGCGTTTTGATAATTATTTAAAATTGCCAGAATTGATTTTAAAGAATCTTTTTTCGGCAAAATTTCATAACTTAAATTTGGACGATTAAAACTGGAAAGAAAAATTTTCGAATTTTTTAAATCAAGTTGTTTAATAATGTCATCGCGCACTTTTTCAGTGGCAGTGGCGGTGAGGGCGATAATCGGAATTGCGGGAAATTTTTTTCGTAGCATTTTTAAATTTCTGTAATCAGGCCTGAAATCATGCCCCCATTCGGAAATACAGTGAGCTTCATCAATGGCGATTAAATTTATTTCCAGCGTATGCAAGAAATCCTCAAAACCCGACATACTAAGCCGTTCGGGGGCTAAATATAGAATTTTTAATTTTCCTGTTTTAGTTCTATCCATAACATCGGCAATTTCAGTATGGGAAAGCGCGCTATTGATAAAATCAGCCGCAATACCGTTTGCGCGGAGAGCGTCAACTTGATCTTTCATTAAAGAAATAAGCGGTGAAATGACAATCGTTATGCCATCAAACATAAGCGCGGGAAGCTGAAAACAAAGAGATTTCCCCCCTCCAGTAGGCATCAAAACCACGCAATCTTCGCCCATCAACACTCGCTCTATAATTTCTTTCTGCAACGGCCTGAATTTCTCATATCCGAAATATTGTTTAAGTATATTCTCCATTGATAGCCATTATGCGGCAGGTGTGGCTTTTTATCAAATAGATTTTTAATTATTCTCTATTTTGATTTATAAAATTTATACAATATAATAAATGTATGAATACAATAGTTAAAAAACGCAATTTAGGACAGTTTTTTACTACTAATTCAGATTATATTTTGCAAGGATTTAATGAGTTTGTTAAAAATAAAGAAGTTTCAGATCCTTTTGCCGGAAATCAAGATTTGCTAAATTGGGCAAAAATCAATAAATGTAAAAAATTTATCGGCTTTGATTGCGATAAAAACTATATTGATAATAAAAAAGTTTATTTAAACGATTCTATAAATTCGCCGAAAAATTATAAATTTATCTTGACTAATCCGCCGTATTTGCATAAAAATAAGGCGGCAAAAGAAATTAAGGAAAGGTTTTTCTCTGAGAAGAATTCAAGTTTTGAAGATTTATATCAAATTTCCATATTTTCAATTTTAAATTGCGAGGAAGGAATACTTATTGTGCCGCTTAATTTTTTATGCGCTGAAAATTCAAAAAAAATCAGAGAATTATTTTTTGAAAAATTTGAAATAATTAAATTAAACATATTTTTCGAAAAAGTTTTTGATGATACAACTTATAATGTTATTTCGTTTTATTTTAGGAAGAAATGGGAAATATCAGAAAAAAATATTATAGACGCGATTATTTATCCTGAAAATAAAAAAATCGAATTAGCCATTGAAAAAAAATATGGTTGGCAGTTTGGCGGAGATTTTATTTATAAAATTAAAGATACTAAAAATGATTTGGGTGTTTTTCGTTTTACGGAGGATTATTTAAAGTCCGGCGAGTATGAAGTGGAAATAGCCTTGCAAAATATTAAGGACAAAAAGATATTAAACATCAGCGATGATATAAAAAATACAAAAGAAATAAAAAATATTTTAATTACCATACAAACATTGCAGGGCAAGAAAGAAAAATCGGCGGTGATTGATAAGTATTTTATTAATAAATTTCTCAAAAATAATCCCAATAATTATTGGGTAAATACCGCTGGTTTTGAAAGTCTTATTTCTGATTTAAAATAATGAGCAAAAAAATAAAAATATGAAAAAAGTTTTTACAGAAATAGGATTCGGGAATGATACTTTCTTTTCAACTGAAATTGAAGATGGGAATAGCGAGTATAGAATTCCAAAATTTATAAAGCCGCAAAAAATAAGCGGATATTATTTTCGTTTTTGGATATTTAAAAAAGTGTTTATTTTTTCCAGTGATAATGGATTTAGAATAGCTAAAAAAGATAAAAATAAATTCAAAATACTTTTTGGAATTAACGGAGAAACAGAGTAATTTTTAAGTTAAACAAATTATTTATTTTATAAACTAATTTGCGCGAATAGGCGAATAAGAGGAATGGCGAGTAGTTTTATTTTGAAACAAGTTGCCGTTGATGGCAGAAATAATGGTTAAAATTATAATTTTTTTATATAGCAATACTTGCGGCGGTGCCGGCGGCGTAACCGGTGGTCCAGCAAAGTTGGAGGCTGTAACCGCCTGATGGCCTATCAATATTTAAAATATCTCCAACTAAATACAGGTTCGGGAAAAGGCGAGATGCCATAGTTTTAAAATCTACTTCTTCCGGCATCACGCCTCCGCTGGTGATAATCGCTTTATCTTCGCCAAGAAGTCCAGCTACTTTCATTGGTATATCTTTAATAATTTTTCCGAGTTGAAGGCGTTCCTCGCGATGAACACTATGACAAAATATCTCCGGATTAATATTGGATATTTTAATGATGATAGGAACGAGCGTTGAAGGCAATAAACTACCTAAGCAATTTTTTAATTGTTTATTGTTTTGTTTAGCAAATATTTCTTTAATATTTAAATCTAGTTTACCATGGTCAAGATGAGGAAATAAATCAAGCGAAAGCGAAACATCGCCATATTTGAGAAGTTCGCCGATTTTTTTACTGATATTTAAAATAGCCGGTCCGCTTAAACCAAAATGCGTGAAAAGAATTTTTCCTATTATAACTTCTTGTTTTTTTTCAAATTGAAAAACTTTAATTTTAACATCGGACAAATTTAATCCTGACAATTTTTTAACCCAATTATTTTTTATGGCGATTGGCACAAGCGCGGCATTTGGTTTTATTATCGTATGCCCGAGATTTTTAAGCCAAAGAAATCCGTCGCCAGTTGATCCTGTATCAGGACGCGATTTCCCGCCGGTTGCCAAAACAAAAGATCGCGCTTTTATTTTTTTTCCATTTTTAAGTTTAACCGCTTCTATAATATTTTTATCGCGGATGATTTCATCAACAGGAGAATTGGATAAGACTGAGACATTGCCATCTTTCATATATTTAACAAAAACATCTAAAACAGATTTTGATTTATTAGACGCGGGGAATACTCTATTTTCCGCTTCTATTTTTATCGGCATTTTTCTGGAATTGAAAAAATCCAGCGTTTCTTTAACACCAAATTGCGAAAAAGTTGAAAATAGAAATTTATCAGAATTTTTGAATTTAACAAGAAATTTTCTTATATCAAATTCGGCATTAGTGAGATTGCATCGGCCGCCGCCGGTAAGGAGAAGTTTTTTTCCAAGCGAATCGTTTTTTTCAATAAGAATAACTTTTGCTCCAAGTTCCGCGGCTCGTCCGGCTGCCATCATTCCCGCCGGTCCGCCGCCTATCACCGCTATGTCCCAAAGTTTTTGATTATTCCCAACCATAATAAAAAAGAATTTGTAATTTTTATTTTTCCAAATCCAGTGTTTGGTCAATTCTGATTTGCTTTACAAATTCCGGAACGTGGCTCACAAGAATCATCGCGCCTTCGTAGCGGTCAAGGGCGCGGGCAATTATTGGAATGTGGCGAAAATTTATGTGGTTTGTCGGTTCGTCTAAAATAAGAAGCCCTGGCTTTTGCAGAACTATTTGGGCGAAAGCCACTAAGCCTTTTTGTCCTTCGGAAAGCGAGCCGACTTTATTTTTGAGCATTTCAGATGTTATGAGAAATCCAGAGGCATGAGAACGAAGCTCTTGTTCTGTGCATTTTATCGTTGCTTTTGCCAATGTGTTATAAACCGTTTCATTAAAATCAAGAGTTGAAAAATCTTGGCGATAATATCCAATGCGAACGCCTTCGGTAATATATTCTCCTTTGGCATGTCCAGTTGCCAGCTTTTCAAGAAGAGTTGTTTTTCCAATGCCGTTAGGTCCGGTCAAAAGCAAATGTTCATTTTTTTTAAGAGTAATATTAACTTTTTTATTAACCGGCTTGTTTTTTTTCATTACAGAAATAGATTTTAATTCAAGCAAGCGCCCGCTGATATCTTCCTGGCAGGGGATGATAAAATTTCTTATTGTTTTATCTTCTTGGCGAGTATCAACTATTTCTTCTTCAAGCTCGCTGATTTTCTCGTTCATTTTTCTGGCAACATCGCGCATATGTCCGCCTTTTTGAGCGAAAAAATTAGCTTGTTCTTTTCTGTGCTGAATATCTTTTTCAAGCCGTACATTTTTCATCCTTTCGCGCTCAATCCGCGCTTTTATTTCTTCAATAACATTTAAATAATCACCGACATATTGTTCAATTTTATTAGTAAAAACATCAAGATAAAGCACTCCATAAGTGAATGAGTTTAAAAATTCGGAGTCATGAGAAATAACAATGCAAGTTTTTTTATAATCAATGAGAAATTTTGTAAGATGAGAGATGCCTTCTTTGTCCAAATTATTAGTTGGTTCGTCAAGTAATAAAATATCAGGATTTTGAATAAGAGCTGAAGCCAAAAGAAGCCGCGCTTGCTGGCCGCCGGAAAAAGATTTGATAATTTTGTCATGAGGAACTTTTAAATTTACCGCGTCAAGCGCGATATCTATTCGCGGATCAAGATCATATATTTTATCTTTGCCGGCGGCTGCCTTGGCAAAAGTGGCTTCAGAAAAACTTTTTTCAAAAAATTCACGGATTGTTAAATCTATTTGGTCGCGGGGAATTACTTGGCGCGAAATGGCAATAGTAATATTTTTATCAATATTAATCGCTCCGGATTCAGGTTTTAATTCTCCTGTGATAAGATGAAAAATAGTGCTTTTGCCGGCGCCGTTTTGTCCCATCAGAGTTATTTTTGTTCCGCGACGCACCGAAAAAACCGCTTCATTAAGAATCGGTTTATTCGGTCCATACTCAAATGAAACCTTATCAAATCTAATTATAACTTCATTTTGCGCCATATTTATTCAATACCATAACAAATATAAAATTATTCCTTCAACCCGCTCACAGATTTACTTCGTAAATCTTGCGCTTCCGTTTAGGTTTCAGAAATAATTCTATATTTGTTATTCAATAAATGTAAGAGCTTTCCCTTTTTTGTTTCCTCGACCGGTTCTGCCAATGCGATGGACATAATCGTCATACGCGGCCGGAAGATCATAATTGATAACATGGCTCACATTCGGTATATCCAATCCGCGCGCCGCCACATCAGTAGCAACAAGAATTTGAATGCGATTATTTTTAAATAAGTCCAAAGCCTGTTTCCTTTTATTAAGATTTTTATCTCCATGGATTGACTCCGCTTTAAAGCCGCGCTCTGCAAGAATTTTAGATAACCTTTCAACTCCGAATTTCGTTCTGCCGAATATAAGAACTTTGCTGAATTCAACGCCTTTTAAAAGGTCGTGAAGCACATCAATTTTATTTCCGCCGGAAACTCTTACTACATCTTGATCAACATTTTTCGCGGTATCGCCGGTTTTTACAGATATAGATATTGGTTCGTGAAGGAAACTTCTAATAAGTCCGTCAATTTCTCTTGATATTGTCGCTGAGAAAAATAAAGTGTGGCGTTTTACCGGCATCTGGGACATTATAAATTTCATATCATCAATAAAACCCATATCAAGCATTCTGTCTGCTTCATCTAATACAACGGTATTAAATCCAGCCAAATTAAGAAATTTTCTATTAATTAAATCTTTTAATCTTCCGGGCGTTCCGATAATGAAATTATTATGATATTTCAATTCTGAAATTTGCCGTCCGATAGGCGCTCCGCCGACACAACACACGGAAAACATTTTTAAATTTCTAGCAAAGCTCTTAAACTCTTGATCAATTTGCATAGCAAGTTCGCGAGTCGGCACGACAATCAATATTTTTTCTTTATTATTTATAATCGCTTTTTGAATAAGAGGGATAAGAAACGCGCCGGTTTTTCCGGTGCCAGTATTAGCAATTCCGACAATATCTAATCCATGTAAAATATGGGGGATAGTTTTATCTTGAATCGGAGTCGGCAAATCATATCCTTTTGAGAGAATATTTGTTTTTAAGCGGTTATCAATGTCAAATTCGCTAAATTTATGTTCAGGAATAAAATGTTCCGCTGTTTCGGTGATAACGGCTTTATTGATGAATTTTGAAACATCAATAAATGCGCCTCGGCGAACCGGACGTCTAATGCTGGAAAAACGGCCAAATGACCCGCCTGCCGGACGAGCAGGCCTACTTCCTCCCGACCTGCTTCCAAATGACCTGTTTTTTGACCCGCCCCCTGTATGCGCAGGCGCGGAAGAAGACCTGCTTCTTGAGAATCTTGTTTTATACATTTTTTTATAAAAATAAAATGTCGCACGGAATACTGCGACATTTTTTAAAAAAATAATTGCGCGGTTTCAGTGAGATATTGTATGTAATATCTCACTGAAACCAGTGAGATACTTTATATTGGTGTAATGATAAATGATTTAATTTTATTTGTCAAATTATTTATTGCGAAAATTTTTATTTATGATTATAATTAAAATCTTATGAATTATAAAATTGAGAAATTGCCGAAGTCAAAAATTAGCATAACTATCGCTATCGGAACGGAAGATATGAAAAAATACGCCGATAAGGCGGTTATGCATTTTGCTAATCAAGTTAGTATAAAAGGATTTCGTCCTGGAAAAGCTCCGAAAGATATTATTATTCAGCATATTGGCCAAGAGAAAATTGATAATGAAATTCTTGATATGGCCGTTAATGATAGTTATAAAAAAGCCATAATGGAAAATAAAATCGATATAGTCGGTTATCCGGAAATAAAAATAATAAAATTTGTACCGAATCAGGAATTGGAATACACGGCTGAAACCGCAATATTGCCGGAGATTAAATTGGCCGATTATAAAGAGATTGCAAAAATAGTGGGGAAAAAAGAAAAACAAGAAATTAAAGTTGAAGAAAAAGAAATTGAAAGCACATTAAATTGGATGGCGGATTCTCATGCTAAATATTCTAAAGCGGACAAGCCCCTTGAAATCAACGACGAATTCGCGAAAATATTCGGCAAATTTGAAAATCTTGACCAATTAAAAGACAATATTAGAAAAAATATTCTTTTAGAAAAACAGCATATTGAAAAAGAAAAATTAAGGGTTGATTTGATTTTAAAAATAGCGGAAAAATCAAAAATGGATATTCCGGAAGCATTGATAAATTTTGAACAAGATAAAATGATTGATGAGTTAAAACACAATATTGAGCATCAGGGGATTGAATTTTCAAAATATTTGGCAGATTTAAAGAAAACAGAAGATGATTTGAAAAAAGATTTTCACGATAAAGCGATTGAAAAAATAAAAATCGCGCTGATTATAAAAGAAATCAGCAAAGCGGAAAATGTCAAAATCAGCGATGATGAATTGTCTAAAAAGATAATGGAAATTTCAATCCAGCTCGGCGGTAAAAAAGAAAATATAGATCAGCAAAAATTGCGCGATTATGCTTATGATATTATAAATACTGAAAAAATATTTTTATTGATAGAGAAATTTTCTAAATTATAAAAAAACACCTTATTAAAAAATTTGTTAGTTAATTATATCGTCGGCGTTTATCCTTGTTTAAGCTGATTTTAAAACTCTCCAAATCTCAACCATCGCCAAAGTATCAAGGTGGCAATAATCTTTAAGCGCTTGCATCTTTATATTTTTATCTTGTTCAGAATATTCTCTGGATATAATACGATTCCATGTGTCCGCCGCCGCACCCCCTTCTTGAATATGCATATCTTTATAAGACAAAGAGGGGACAAGGGCAGGTAAAACATATTTTATTGAAGCGCTGCCTTTAAACTTCGGATGGTCATACATTGTTGTTTTGCCAAAAAATGGAATCATCAAATCAACTACACGATTATTAACTTCTTGCATAAAATTTTTATAATCAGAGAGATGTTCTCCAATTTGTTCATTAATACCTTTTTCAAATCTTTGACTCCACACGACAACACTCCCTGTTGTTGGAAGATGTTTTTCTAATGCTTCGGAAAAGTGTTCGTCAGGACAATCTTGTCCGGTATAGATAAAATCATAATGAACAGATTCACTGGTTGGCGAGTCAATAATATGAAGTGAAAATTGAAATGGGATTTGTTGGTATGGTCTATATCCATTGTATTTTGGTATTGCAGAGGGATAGGTTTCATAATCAAGAAAAGCAAGAGGATATTTCATTGTTTCCAAAAATTCTGAGATTCCATTCTTATCAATATATTCTTTACCAGATTGTGCAGTATTCACTTGTCTTCGTTGAT
>JBBTRJ010000052.1:14372-27994 GCA_038065215.1 Patescibacteria group bacterium | reverse complement strand
TAATAATAAATTTATGAAAACTTTTCTTTTAATTGATTCTAATGCTTTAATCCACCGCTGTTTTCACGCTTTGCCGCCTTTTACGACAAAAGACGGAAAGCCCAGCGGCGCGCTTTACGGATTGTCCAGCGTTTTAATAAGAATCTTGCATCCGGATAAAAAAACCGACTCTAATGGCGTAAGCGGAAAACTTCCGGATTATATCGTCGCGTTTTTTGACAGGCCCGAACCGACTTTCAGAAAAGAAATGTATAATGAATATAAAATCCACCGCCCTAAAGCGCCAGATGAAATAATTTCCCAAATTATTGAAGCTCATAATTTATTTGAAGCTTTTGATATAAAAACTTATGAAATTCCAGGATTTGAAGGAGATGATTTAATAGGAACGGCTGTTGAGAAATTCAAAAATATTTCTGACACTCAAATAATAATTTTAACCGGCGATGCCGATATTTTACAGCTTGTTGAAAATGACAAAGTTGTCGTTGAAACATTTAAAAAAGGGATAAGCGACACAATAATTTATAACGAAGAGGGAGTAAAAAATAAATACGGGCTTTTGCCGAAACAATTGCCGGATTATAAAGGTCTTGTCGGAGACCAATCAGACAATATTAAAGGCGTTGCCGGCGTCGGCCCGAAAACCGCCAGCCAAATATTGCAAAAATATGAAACCATTGAAAACTTCCTCCAAAACGGCCAAAAAGAAAAATCTTATCAAAAAGTTTTCGAACAGCAAGAATCCGCCAGACTATCAAAAAAATTATCTGAAATAAAACGCGATGTTCCGTTAGAAATCCAAACTATCGAGAAATTAAAATATGAAGGCCTCCCGAAAGAAAAAATTGCCGCGTATTTTGAAAATTTAGGATTCCAAAGTTTGATAAAAAGAATTAATTAAATTAATTTTTAATTTACTTTAAATTACAAAATGCCCCGCGCAAGATGCTAAGCCAAACTATTAATACTTCTTCAGCCCGCTCACGCTCCGATTTCATCGGAGCTGCGCTTCCGTTTAGGCTTCAGAAATATCAATAGTTTGGCTTATTTTATTGAAAAATACGAGTTTCGTAATTCAAGGAATTTACAATTTTTATATAGATTTAATCACTACACACCTCTCCTTCCCTTCTCCTATACTTTCGGTCTTAACATCTGGATGTTTGGAAAGTTCCGTATGGATAAGACGACGCTCATAAGCATTCATCGCCGGCAATTGCATTTCATTTTTTTCCGCGACAGTTTTTTTCGCCGCCGCCCGGGCAAGCTCTAAAATCAAATTTTCTCTTTTTTTACGGTAATTGTTAATATCTATAAAAATCGGAAAAATATTATTTTTTTGAGCAATCAGCTTGAAAACAATATCAAAATTGCTGACTATTGCCGGCAAATTTATTTCCGTAATAATATTATCATTGATAAAAATTGAAAAACGGCCGCTGTCAGAATCGTGGCTCACCGAAAAATCGTCAAACCCCATTAATTCAATCGCTTGTTTAATTATTGATTCAAATTTTTCCATAGTGTTTTCTATTATATCTTTTTATGCAGTTTTTTATCAACCTCTATCAGCTTTTCATTGTCAACATTCAATTGCTTATTAATAAATATTTGCTGGATAACGGAAAAAACCGAAGTTGTGAGCCAATAAAGCCCGACCGCCGAAGGCAAATATGATAAAAAAGCAATTGTTAAAATCGGCCCCAAATAAACCATTTGCTTTGCCATTTTTTCCATAGGCGTTAAATTTTTATCATTTTTATTATTTTTAATCAATGATAATTTTCCTTGAAAATATTGGGCTAATGCCGCCAATATGACAATAGCCAAATTGCGCTTGCTTAAATCAATAACTCCGAAAAAATAATGATTTAAATCTGTAATTTGCGGAATAAAAGAATATAAAATTCCGGAAGGAATTTCCGCTATGCCTTTCCAAAAAACGCGATAAAGAGCGATTAAAATAGGCAACTGAATAATAATGATTAAAAATTGGGAAAGCGGGTTGACTTTGTGTTCACGGTAAAGATCCATCATCGCCTTGGCCTGTTTTTCGCGATCATCTTTGTGACTTTCCTGAACTTCTTTTATTTTCGGCGCCAAGCGCTGCATTATTGCCTGATCTTTCGCTCCCTTATAAAACAAGGGGAATAAAATAAATCGGATAAAAATCGTTAAAACGATAATCGCGATTCCAAGATCTTGACCGGGAATATATTCGTATAAAAAAAATAAAGCATTAAAAAGGGGCCGATAAAAAATTTCATTGAATAAATTTGCCATAATTGATTATTTTAGAAGATAATCATAGGAGTGTCAATTTATTCTGCATAAATTTATGCGGAGGATAAAATAAAAGATGTTTCTTTTTCTATTTCTTCTCTTGTTAATTTTGCGACTGGAAACAAAACGGTTATTGCAACATCATTGCCGGGAAATTCATTCAACTTATTCAAGCGGATAAAATCAAAAATTATTCTTTTTATTCTATTGCGTTTAACAGCTGATTTTGAAACTTTCGCGCTAATAACCAAGCCAAAACGGCTGAAATTTAATTTATTTGAAGAAAATCTGGCAATAAAAAAATTGCTCTTGCGAGTGGAAATTCTCTTATTTTTATCCTCAAGCCAATCTTGAATCTGAAGACGATATTTTTTAGCGAGCATTAAACAGTTATTTTTTTCCTTCCCTTTGCTCTTCTTCTTTTAATAACATTCCTTCCGCCAGCTGAGCGAGAACGCTTTAAGAATCCGTGAACTCTTCTTCTTTTTTTCTTTTTTGGATTATAGGTTAATGACATTTTTAGAATATACCAAAACAAATAATAAAACACAATACCCGCGAATGCGGGTATTGTGTTTTTAACTCTCAAATTCTAACTTCTTTCTAAAATTATTGTCCTGTCTGCAAGAATGTCGCAATAGCCGTATCAAATCCAACTGCCAATAATGCCACTATAATCGCCACTGCCGCGTAAATTATTTCATTTCTAGCCTTAGTAACTCCTTCTGGATCTCCACTGGCCATAAGATAGGTATAAGCGGCAAAAAGAATAAACATAACCGCGATGATAAAGAAAACTATATAAACCCATTTAACGATATTTCTTAAAATATCAACTACACCGCTAACAGTTGTCGGTCCAGTTTGTGTAATTCCGGGAATAGTAACTGCCAATACACTGCTTCCAATCAATAAAGAAAAAACAGCAATGCTTAATATTGTAAATAAAATTTTTGATTTCATAAATTTAGTATGTATTAATTCCCTCTCGACCTTTTATTTTTTTTAATAATAACTATAAATTCAAAAAAAGTAAATATTTATTTGAACGGCTGAACTCGGACATTATATCCCTGCTGAGGCCAATATTGCGGGCATAATGGTTTTCCGCTTCTTGATTCTTCGGCTCGATCCGCCGAACATTCGCCGCTTCCGCCAGCGCCTCCGCCAGCGCCTCCGCCGCTTATCAAATTTCTAATAATCAATTCAACGCTTAAAGCCATTAGCGCCACTACGATAGCTATAGCGGCATACATTATTTGAGTTTTTATTTTATTTATTGCCTCTGGCTCTCCTTGAGCCGCAAGATAGGCGTAAGCGGCAAAAAGAATAAACATAACCGCGACGATAAAGAAAATTATATAAGTCCATTTAACGATATTTCTGACAATATCAACCAGTGTGTCAATTTTTTCAATTTTCGGAGCGTCGGAAATTCCTAATTGACTAGCAGTGGGAATTTGACCGGCAGTTATGGCAAAAGAATTATTTGCGATAAATAATAATAAAAATATGGATATGAATAAAAATTTTTTCATTTATTTAAAAATAATTTTAGAATCAGAAGTGTAATTTGGATTAATACTGCCATCGGGCATATATAAAAGCTGAGAAGAACCCGAAGACCCGCCGCTTGGTTTGATAAAATTTTTTATTATTACATTAAAACTCAAAGACATTAAAGCCACAACAATAGCGACGGAAGCCCACATAATTTGCTTGGTAGCGCTTTTTATTTTTTCCGGATCGTCTTGAGCCGTTAAATATGTGTAAGCGGCAAAAAGGATAAACATAACCGCCACAATAAAAAATATTGTGTAAATATATTTAAGAATATCCGCAAGAATGTCTAATAATTGATCGATTTTCGTAATACCTGCTCCTTCTGGCAAGCTTCCTATTTTCGCCGTTCCTCCCGGACCGGCAACTTCTCCTTTATAAACCGTCACAGCAAACGAAAAAATTGGAATAATTCCAATTGCAAAAATTGAAATAAAAATAAATAATAAAATAATAAAATTGATTTTTTTAATATTTGAAAACATTTATCCTAAGAAACTTTTTACTATTTGATTAAATCCTACCGATATCAAAGCCACCGCAATTGCCACGGCCGCCCACATTATTTGGCGAGTGGCGCTTTTAATTTTTTCCGGATCGTCTTGAGCGGTTAAATAAGTAAAAGCCGCAAGAAGTATAAAAGCGATCGCCACAATAAAGAAAGCTGTATACATTATATTAACAATGCTTGTTAAAATTTTCATCACATCCGCTATGCTTGATACGGGACAGTTCACGCCTGCATTATCTTTACATGGTGCGGCAAAACCAACAGCTGGGAAAACACTCATTAGATAAAAAATTGTTAAGAATAATAAAATTTTTTTCATATTTTTATTTTTTCCAAAGCAGCGACCCTTTTTTCTAAAACAATAAACTCATCACGGCCGACTTTTTCCTTAAGATCATTTCTAATTAAATGAAGCTCATCAAAAACAGCATCAAATTTATAATCTATTTCTTTCCTAAATTCTTGAAATTCTCCATAATGCTTATCAACTTTTTTATTAATTGTTTCTACTCCTTCAACCACTAAATCAAGTTTAGAATCAATATTTTCAAGAATAACTCCAAAATGCCGTTCAGGGACGCTTAAATCTTTTTTTATTTGTTTTTTTATATTTTTCATATTTTTATTTTATTGAAATTATTTCGCGCCAAGCACTTCTTTAACTATATAAATTATTCCATAAGAACTTATAATTATTATATAGCCGATTGTCGCGTAAAGGATAGTGTTTTTTCCACCTTTGACTTTTTCAGGATCATCTCCGGCCGTTAAAATAAGATACCCTCCATATATTACCATAATCGCCAAAATCGGCGCCCCGATCATTATAAGATAGCTAATGATTTTTTTGAGAAGAGTCGTGATGTCAGTAGTACCAAGGGGGTTGGCGAAGCCACTACTAGGGGAACTATATTCAGATTTTGTTTGAGCTAAAACACCTGTGGAAGAAAATAATAAAATTATAAGAACGATAAATAATAAAAAATAATTAATTTTTAAGAATTTTTTAAACATATATTAATAATAAATAAGATAAATAATAAATCAATAGTCAATAAAAAATCCCCGACAGCAATTGCTCGCTATCGGGGGTATATATTTATTTCAAATCACCTCCTTTTTGGTGATTATGGCTTCACCATAGCCGCGCAATCTGTAGGCGCTGCCATAATTTCTGCCTTGGCTGATATCTGCCGCGACAGATTTATCTGGAATAAGGATTCTCTCTCCATTCCAGAATTTATATTCCAGATCGCCGGGTGATAATGTATCAACCACAGCTGAATAGTTGGTTTCGGGCAACATTATCCACCCTGACCAACAATTTTGGTGAAGCTGGACGGTGATTTGCGTAGTTTTTCCGCGCAAATCATAAATCTTTTGTTCAGCACACAGCGGATAATCTGCCGGCGCGGCTGTTGATTTTTTGTTCGGTTTGTCGTCTGGCACTAGTGGAGCCGATGGCCATACGGCAATTGTGATTATAATTGCCATTAATACGGCAATTGCCCCGCTTACCCACCATGTCCAACTAGGTGCTTTGGACATATCTTTTTTTTCGTCTGTTGCCATAATCCTACCTCCCTAAGATTTTTGCCACCAAATCGAGGCCGATTTTTTCAATCATCGCCCGAGTTTCTGGAGATACGTTCCATTTTGACTCAGAGATTGTTTTAGAAATTTTTCCGCGCTCAGTTTGGACTATTTCAAGCGCTTGCTCGTTTGAAAAGCCGAGTTTTTTTAATGCTTCAATTCGTTCAGCCAAGTGATTAAGCTCAACGGTTTCGGCTTTTTTCTCGCGTTTTTCAATTGCCTCTTTTTGAGCAGCTTCCGCGAGTTTTCCTTTAGGTTTTATACTTGTCACATTGACTCTGTTAAGTATTACACCCAAGGTTTCAAGCTGAAGTTTGCCATTTCCTCTCCGTAATTCCAGCACAATCTTATTAATTTCATCTTCTGAAATTGGAGGATTTTTCCCAAGAATTACCGCCACGATTTCCGCAAGAAATTCCTTCTTCATCGTTATAGCGTCTTCCCAGGTGTTTGGCTTCCTTGAAGTATCAGCGGCGAATTCTCTTACCGCTTCTTCAACAATATCTTTTAAAATATTTTTTATTCCGGATTCTCCGCCGGAATTTAAATATTCTATAAGATTTTTTTCATCTGGTTTCCATGTAAGAGATATGGCCACTTCAATTTCAGCCATATCTTCGGCTGTTCTTATTTCGTTTGGCAAAAGATCTTGGTTTTTTTTAGTCATATCAACCAAGACAACTCCGTGCCAATAAGGATATATGGGGAAAAAATTCCATCCTTCATCTATTTTTTCAGTTGTTCTTTCTCCCCATATTGTTCTTACTCCCTTATGTGGCGGATCTGCCGGCACTCTGCGCAACCCCTGTAGGAAAAACGCGCAGATGCCAAAAAAGATTATTCCAACTATTATTCCTATCATAACTCCTCCTCGGCCGTTTGGCCTGTATTTTTAAGGTTATTTATCTGATTATGTCAAAGAACTGTAAAAGCCTTGAGCTTGAAACAAACTCAAAACTAACTATAAAATAGCATAAAACAATTAAAAAGTCAACTACACTTAATACCTGTGGTAAAAATTTTGCTAGGTTCAAATTTATATCCTGGCTTAGCTATAGCCGCTAAAACTTGACTAATAATCAGCCAAGCGCCTAAAACTATGACAACGCCGATTATTGACGATTGAATTATTTTTCTTCCTTGAGCTACTTTATCAACAGAATCTCCGGCTGTCATTATGACAAACCCGCCGTAAATAATCATTATTACCACTAATGACATGACGATTTTAACAGCAAAATCAAAAACATTACTGGATGTTTTAAGAAGATCGCAAAATGTGCAATTAACTCCACTGCAAGAAACCAAACCAGCCGCCTGCGTTATTGGCGCAAAATTTAAAAATATAAAGTAAAAAGCAATGAGAGAAAAAATAATTTTTGATTTTGTAATTGAAAATTGAGTCATTAAAAATTTATTTAAAATTGAAAATTATTACAAACTATTTATTTCATTCTCCGCTCGTTCAAGCGCTTTATCTAAAGATAACCTTCCATTTAAAATCGATTCTATCATATTGGAAAAACTTTTCCTAACACCTGAATTGTCTTTTTGACGCCAGCTTTGCGCTGTCAAAGCCTGTCTGGCAAAAACTCCCAAATCCGCGTCATTTGAATATTTTTGGATAAGCTCCCGCAAAGCCGGCGGTCTTTTTGAAGCTTGTAAATATTGTTCGGCGACTTTCGCGTCCGCGCTGAAATATAAAATAAAATTCCAAGCAGAAATCGTGTTTTTGCTTTGGACCGGAACTGCTAATCCCCAATAATTAGCATAATTAACCGATTTCTTGTTTGGGAATTGCAACATCGGAGCAACTTCAATATTTAAAAACGGGTTTTTCTCTTTAATATTTTTTATGGAATCGGCATAATTGAATATCGCACCGATAATCTCCTGACTAAATCCTTCCATAGAATACCTGAAATTATCATGCCAGGTATAATTTGGACTATTGGGATTACTGAATTGCAGATAAAAATTCAGCGCGTCTTCCCCTCCGCTTCTTGAAAAATTCGCGCTGTTATTTTTATCCACCATTTCAACTCCCATTTGAAGCATTATTAAACTCAATAAATCGGAAGCTTTTTCAATACTTTTATTTGAACCGCCAATGGCGCCGGCTGCTTTGGAAATTTTCCCGCTTGAATCAACTTCTTTAAGCCGAGAAATAACATATTGAAATTCATTCCAATTTTTCGGGACAACCGCCACTCCTTTGGCATCAAAATAACTTCGATTGTAAATAAAAGCCAATGTATCAATATAAATCGGCAAAGCGTAAATATTGCCGTTATTTGTAAAATCTTGTTTTACCACATCTGGAAACTTTTCACTTACTTGAGTTATTGAAAATCCTGATAAAACCGGCATCGGAAAAATTTTTCCGTAATGCTTCGGCAGCCAAGTATTATGAAACATTATAATATCAGGCGCGTTTCCGGAAGCTAAAGCATCAACTAAAATTTTTTCGTAATTGCTTTCATTAAATTGCGTATAAAATATTTTTAAATTAGGATTAACGATCAAATAAGATTCTATAATCGGTTTAATAACACCCTCATCTTCCACTCCCCAAAAATTAATTTCTGTTGTCTGGCCTCCGCCGCCAATTCCGCCGCCGCCAGTCTTTGTTTGAGACGGCTTGAGTCCGGGTAAAATTCCGGTAAAAAGCAAAATCAAAAATATAACAGCGAAAATTCCAATACCGATTATAATAATTTGAGTTTTAGTTGGATTCATAATAAAACAATTTTCAATTTGAACTTTTCAGCTTCACCGACTTATCAGCTTATAATATTACCATTCCCGCCACTTTATCTCCTTCTTTTAATTTCATTATTTTCACGCCGGAAGTGGCGCGGCCGGCTGTTCTAATATCTGAAATTTTCGTTCTTATCATCTGACCCTTTGCTGAAAGAGCTAATATTTCTTCTTCTTCGGAAATTAAATGAATGGCGACAATTTGTCCGGTTTTAGCGTTAACTTTCGCGGTTTTTATCCCTGAACCGCCGCGCTTTTGGACTTTATATTCCTTAAGCACTGTTTGTTTAGCGAATCCCTTATCCATAACTACAAGTAATCGCTTATCATTTAATGATTTGAGATTTGAGACTATATCAAGCCCTGCGACAAAATCACCCTTCTTTAACTTCACAGCAGTCACACCCGAAGCTCCTCTTCCTATTGCTCTTAATTGAGATTCTTTAAACCTTATCGCCTGACCATTGGCAGTTGCTAAAATTATTTCGTCTTTTCCAGAAGAAATTTTTACCCATTTTAATTCGTCATTATCCCTAAGGCCGATAGCAATAATTCCCGTTCTTCTAATGTTGGAAAATTCTTCCAAAGCGGTTTTTTTAATAATACCTTGTTTTGTTACCATCACCAAAAAATCGTTTGTTTTGTCTTTGTAGCTCACAATCGCGCTAATATTTTCTCCAGCTGGAATTTCCAAAAAATTCTGCACAAGCTTGCCCTTAGAAGTTCTTGAACCAACCGGAATTTCATAAACTTTTGTTTGAAAAACCCTGCCCTTATCTGTAAAAAATAAAAGATTGTCATGAGTGTCGGTCGAAACAAAATGGCTTAAAAAATCTTCTTCACCGACTTCGGAACCGATCAGCCCGCTGCCGCCGCGGCGCTGGGATTTGAAAGTCGACGGAGGCATTCTTTTAACATAACCGTCGGCAGTCATCACAATCACCGCCTCTTCCAATGGAACTAAATCTTCTTCTTTAAATTCCGTGAGGCCAGAAGCAACAACTTGCGTGCGACGATCGCTCATATATTTTTCTTTAATGCTAATAAGCTCATCTTTCACTATTTTTAAAATTTTTTCCGGATTTTTAAGTAAAATTTCCAATTCCTTGATAATTTTTCTTTTTTCTTCAAGTTCTTCTTCAATTTTTTTCCTTTCAAGAGCCGCCAAAGTGGCAAGCTTCATTTCCAAAATCGCATTGGCTTGAATTTCAGTGAGCTTGAATTTGCTTATTAAATTATTTCTCGCGTCGTCTCTGTCTTTTGATTTCTTGATTGTTTCTATAATTTTATCGATAACTGAAAGCGCTTTTGATAATCCCTCTAAAATATGGGCGCGCTCTTTGGCTTTTTTCAAATCAAATTCCGCGCGGCGGCGAACCACTTCTTTCCTATGTTCGATATAATATTCTAAAATATCTTTCAAAGACATCACCTGTGGCTGAAGCCCGCCGGCAAGAGCAATCATATTTAAATTGAAATTTTTTTGAAGGTCGGTGCGTTTGAAAAACTGATTTAAAATTTTTTGAGAAGATGCATCGCTCTTCAATTCAACCACAATTCTTAATCCTTCCCGATCGCTTTCATCGCGTAAATCCTTAACACCCTCTATCTCCTTTTCAGTAACCAATTGAGCCATTTTTATAATAAGTTCCGACTTGTTAACCTGATAAGGAATTTCCGTAATAATAATATTATATTGATTTTTCGCGCGTTCTTGGATTTCTGTTTTTGCCCTCATAGTAATTGGTCCGCGTCCGGAGCTATACGCTTCAATAATCGCTTTCTTATCATAAATAATGCCGCCGGTCGGAAAATCAGGCCCCTTAATAAAACCCGTTAAATCTTCAACTCCCGCTTTCGGATATTCTATCAAATATAAAATCGCGTCCGCCACTTCTCCTAAATTATGAGGAGGAATACTTGTTGCCATACCGACAGCGATACCGGATGCGCCATTCAATAAAAGATTTGGAAGCCTTGCCGGCAAAACTTTCGGCTCATCAACACTGGCGTCGTAATTCGCCTGCCAATTAACAGTCTCTTTTTCGATATCAAACAAAAGCTCTTCGGAAATTTTTGACAAACGACATTCCGTGTAACGCATAGCCGCCTGATTGTCGCCGTCGATCGAACCCCAATTTCCTTGCCCGTCAATCAATGGATACCTTAAAGAAAAATCTTGCGCCATTCTTGCCATCGCGTCATAAACCGAAAGATCGCCGTGCGGATGATAACTTTTCAAAACTTCTCCGACCACTGCCGCTGATTTTCTGTATTTAACGCCGGCTTTCAATCCGGTTTCCCACATCGCCCATAAAATTCTTCTTTGTACCGGTTTTAAACCGTCGCGAACATCAGGCAAAGCGCGGGAAACTATTACTGACATCGCATAATCAAGATAAGCTTCTCTAAGCTCTTCGGTAATTTCCCGTTTTTCAATTTTTTGTTCGAATTTTTGATCGTTTTCCATATATTATTTCTCTATCATAATAGTTTTTCCATCCATTATTCCATATCCCCAATTTTTGATTTTTTCTTTTGCCGAATTTCCAACAACGCTCAATCCTTTTTTAAATACTTCCAAAAAATCAGTTTCTGATTCTAATTTTTCCGTCTTAATTGCCACAGCTTCATCATTAACGCTTTTAATAGAATAATTGATATAAACCAACCATAAGCTAATTACTATAATCATCGCGACTGCTGTCATTATAATCAGCCATTTCTTTTTCGTCGCTTCATCGGATTCTTGAATTTGTTTTAATTTATTTTTTAATTTTTCAAACATCCCAATTTATCAGCTTTTAAACTTTTAAACTTATTATTTCTGTTTTTTTTATTTCCGCCAAATCTTTCTTTTTAATTGTTAATTTTTCCTGCTGTTCGGCTTTTTTATATCCCCCTTCTTCAATAAAAATTTTCAGATCTTCCGCCGGTCGCTTTAATCCCGGAATTTTATAAAACGACGGCGCGACAATTTTCGGATCAATTTGTTTTATTAATTTCACCGCCAATTTTTGGTCAATAAACGGCTTTCCTCCGGCTGGTATAAATAAAATATCAATCTCTTCCAATTTTTCCAAAACATCCGCTTCCGGTATTTCTGAAATATGCCCCAAAAAACACATTTTTATTCCCTCAATCATTACAATAAAAATACTTTTTATAAATTTATCCGAAGATCCATTTATTAAACCAATGCCGGAAATATCAACATCTTTAATATTATATTCGCCCGGACCCATTATTTGAAACCCATCATTTTCTTTTTTACCCATCCCTTCGTTTTCTAAAGATGCCAAAGATGATAAAGTTTGCAAAGAAATATCAAATTTAAAACGCGGTTGGGTTAAACCGCTTGATGGATTTATCGGATCAACTAATAAAACCATATCTCCACTTTGAATTTTAAAACATCCTTCGCCGTAAAAAGAAATAACCATAAATTAATTATTTTATAATACTTTGAATTACGAAATGCGTATTTTCGCAGACAGTAAAAGAATGAATTTTATGAAACCTAAACGAAAGCGCAGAATTTACAAAGTAAATTCGTGAGCGGGTTGAATAAGATTTATTCTTTTGCTGTCTGCGACTTTATTTCGTAATTCAAAGTATAATATCATTCTTCCTCTTGATTTTCAATACGCTATCATTTATTATTTTGCAATCATTATGAATACAATCCAAACCACTATAAAAAAAGATACTGTTTTATCTCAGCTAATAAAATCTGAGCCTGATATTATTTCTTTTTTAAAAGAAGGAGATCTTATTGAGGCTAAATTTATCGCCAGAAACGCGAAAGCTGTTTATTTTGATTTAAACAAATTCGGCACCGGCATTGTTTACGGCGCGGAACTCGCCAATTCAAAAGATGTCCTTAAAAATATTATAGAAGGCGGAAAAATAAGCGCTAAAATAATGTCTCTTGATAATGACAATGGATTTATTGAATTATCTCTTGCCGGCGCTCATAAGCAAAAGGGCTGGCAGGAATTAAAAACCGTAATGGAAAACGAGGAAATTTTAAGTATAAAAATTATCGGCGCCAATACCGGCGGTTTAATTGCGGAAATCAATGAAATAAAAGCGTTTTTGCCGGTTTCTCAATTAAGCAATAAAAATTATCCCCGCATTGATTCAAATAAGACAGAAGCCGCTGAATCAAATGAAAGAAATGAAATTTTAAAAGAATTGAAAAAAATAATCGGACAGGAATTAAAAGTAAAAATTATTGACCTCAACCCGAAAAATAATAAATTGATTATTTCCGAACGCGCCGCCGGCGAAGAAGATATTAAAAAATTGCTTGAAGGATATAAGGTTGGCGACATTATTGACGGCATTATTTCCGGCGTTGCCAATTTCGGAGCATTTGTCAGATTCGCCGACAATCCTTCCATTGAGGGGTTTGTCCATATTTCCGAACTTGATTATAAAATGATTGATAACCCGAAAGATATTATCAAGGCTGACGATATAATAAAGGCAAAAATTATTGAAATAAAAAATAGTCAAGTCAATCTTTCTCTTAAAGCCTTAAAAATCGATCCATGGGAAAATATTGAAGAAAAATTAAAATCCGGACAAGAAGCCAAGGGAATTGTTTATAAATTCAATCCGTTCGGCGCCTTGATAACTCTTGATTTTGATTTGCAGGGCTTAATCCATATTTCCGAATTCGGCAGCTCCGAAGAAATGAAAAAACATTTAGAGATGGGAAAATCATACGACTTTATCCTTGATTCAATCAAACCGCAGGAAAGAAGAATTATTTTAAAATTAAAAAAATGAATTTGAGTTATCCACAGTTACCTTGTTTTTTTTAATTTTTATGATATAATTTTTAAAGTACTTATTAAATGGCATTATGCCATTTTTTATTTTAGGTGGAAAATAAAAAAAGGGG
>JBBTRJ010000052.1:11657-14272 GCA_038065215.1 Patescibacteria group bacterium | reverse complement strand
CTTATTAAATGGCATTATGCCATTTTTTATTTTAGGTGGAAAATAAAAAAAGGGGGGTTGTTTTGGGCTAGTAGTAGAAGTAAAAAAATAAAAAAAGAGGTGGGAAGAAAATGACAAAAAGAGACTCTTGTTTATTCTGCAATGCCACATTTGGTAGCGCAGAAGAAAGAATCAACGATAGACACTCGGCGTGTCATATCGAATATGAAATGGTAAAAAAAATTCGGAAGATTGCCAAAACAATCTTCCGAAAAGCAAGATGGCTTCGGCAAGCCAAAGCCATCTCTTTGGCAAGATCATTTAAAAACGCCAGAGAAATGACCGAAAAAATGTTGCTGAGGCTTGAAAAACTAAAAGCCTCAGCTCTAAAAAAACTTTTAGGGAGAATCGGATTTTCAATTAAGCAGTTAGGTCTGCTTGTTCGATTGGAGGTTCATCTTCCGGCTTAAATATGTCTGGATGCCACACAATACATTAATTGTAGTTGTGTGGTGTCCATTTTTTATTTTTACAAAATTGACACCAAATTTTTTTCCAATATAATACTTACATTATGAAAAAATTATATAAACACGCTTCTTGGGCGATTTTTTCGCTTTTAATAATAGCCTTTATGTTTTCTTTACTTTATAGCGGAGCTAAATCTCCGGAATTTATTACTCTTGATCAATTAGCAAAAAAAATAGACATTGGCGAAATTTCAAAAATATCCGTTAATAACAACGATTTAAGTGTCGAACTTAAAAACGGCGAAAAATTAATTTCTAAAAAAGAAACCGAAGCCGGACTTTCTGAAACATTAAAAAATTACGGCGTGAGCCCATTGTCTCTTCAAAAAGTCGCTTTTGAAATTAAAGAAGAGTCTGGATTAAAATTTTGGCTGAGTATTTTAATCCCTTCTCTCTTGCCCCTTATCATTATCGGCTTTTTCTTATGGATGATGTTTAAACAAGCCGGGAAAGGAATGGGACAAGCTTTTTCTTTTGGCAAAGCCAATATCAAATTATTCAGCCAATTTAAAGACCGCATTACTTTTAATGATATTGCCGGATTAAAAGAGGCTAAACAAGAATTGATGGAAGTGGTTGATTTCTTGAAAAATCCGAAAAAATATATAGAAATCGGCGCGAAAATTCCAAGAGGAGTTTTGCTGTATGGCGCGCCGGGCACTGGTAAAACACTTTTAGCGCGCGCTGTTGCAGGCGAAGCCAATGTGCCATTTTTCCATATTTCCGGCTCGGAATTTGTGGAAATGTTTGTCGGAGTCGGAGCCTCAAGAGTGCGCGATTTGTTTGATACCGCTAAAAAAGCCGGCCGATCAATAATTTTTATTGATGAAATTGACGCCGTTGGCCGCGAAAGAGGCGCCGGACTAGGCGGTGGAAACGATGAAAGAGAACAAACCCTGAACCAAATTCTTGTTGAAATGGACGGCTTTGAAAAAAATGATTCGCGTATTGTTGTTGCCGCCACAAACCGCCCAGATGTTTTAGATACGGCGCTTCTCCGCCCCGGCCGCTTTGATCGCCGCGTTATTTTAGATTTGCCTGACATCGGAGATCGCGAAGCAATTTTAAAAATTCATGCCAAAGGAAAAGCATTTGTAAAAGATATAAATTTAAGAAAAGTTGCCGAACGCACCCCTGGATTTTCCGGAGCTGATTTAGCTAATTTGCTCAATGAAGCGGCGCTTTTTGCCGCCCAAAAAAATCAAAAAGAGATTAAACAGCAGGATATTTTAGATTCCGTTGAAAAAGTATTGCTTGGCCCGGAGCGCCGCAGCCGCATATTATCCCAAAAAGAAAAAGAAATTACCGCCTATCACGAAGCCGGCCATGCTTTAGTTACGGCAAGTTTGAAAAATGCCGATCCGGTCCATAAAGTTTCAATTGTCGCCCGAGGAAGAGCCGGCGGATATACTTTAAAATTACCATTGGAAGAAACTTACCTCCGCACCAAATCGCAATTTATGTCTGATTTATCAACAATGATGGGCGGATATGTTTCTGAACAAATTGTTTTTGGAGACCTTTCAACTGGCGCTTCAAATGATTTGCAAAATGCCTCATCTTTGGCGCGAAAATTAGTGACAAAATTCGGAATGAGCGAAAAACTCGGGCCAATTACTTTCGGGAAAGCAGAGGAAATGGTTTTTCTTGGCCGAGAAATTACGACTGAAAAAAATTATTCTGAAAATGTAGCAAAAGAAATCGATGAAGAAATAAAAAATTTTATTGATAAAGCTTATGAAACCGCTAAAAAAATCATTTTTTCGCGCCGAAAAATTTTAGACACAATTGCCAAAGCGCTGATAGAAAAAGAAAACTTGGAGCAAGAAGAATTCGATAAAATAATCAAAAGCTTCAATTTAAAACCGATTGTAATTAAATAATAAATAATTTAATAAATATAATATACCACTATCCTATAGGATAGTGGTATATTTAAATAATTGAAAATCGATTTAAGTTGTGATATATATTATAAAAATGCGCCTGTAGCTCAGTCGGTTAGAGCATCGAGCTTATACCTCGAGGGTCCTTGGTTCGAGTCCAAGCAGGCGCACCAGACAATATCTTGCTTTATTTATTTTTTATATTATACTTATTTGAAAT
>JBBTRJ010000052.1:0-11557 GCA_038065215.1 Patescibacteria group bacterium | reverse complement strand
GCGCACCAGACAATATCTTGCTTTATTTATTTTTTATATTATACTTATTTGAAATTAAATCTCAGTTAGTTTCTTATGTATTTTATACATTTTAACAATGTATAAAATAAAGCAGAGGCAAATGAGGAAAAAGGTCGCTTTAATTAGTTTAAGAACAAAATGGCTAAAAAATTATACGTTGGAAATTTGTCTTATAACATCAACAATGATTCTTTAAAAGAGATGTTTTCTCAAGCTGGAACAGTTGAATCTGCCACTATCATTATGGATAAAATGACTGGCCGATCAAAAGGTTTTGGATTTGTTGAAATGTCTTCTGATGAAGAAGCTCAAAAAGCTATTGAAATGTTTGATGGCAAAGAAACAGATGGAAGAGCTCTCACTGTTAATGAAGCTCGCCCGATGGAACCTCGCGCCCCGAGAAGCGGAGGATTCTCAAGATAAGAATTTTTAACAAACAAAATAAAAACACCCCCAAATGAGGGTGTTTTTATTTTAATCCCATAATTTTTAAAATAATTAGAGCAATATCGGAAATATTTTTATTCTTTTCAATATTAAAATCATTGCTCGCTATAATAAACGGCACTTTATTATTTGTATGAGCCGTATGAATTGTTTCAATTTCCAAGTCAAACATTTTTTCGGCATTTCCATGATCAGAGGTAATTATCAAAACATAATTATTTTCCTGGGCAATTTTAAAAATTCTTCCCAACTCAATATCAACCGCCTCAATCGCTTTAATTGTTTCATTAATTTTACCCGAATGCCCGACCATATCGGAATTGGCAAAATTAACCAAAATAAAATCATACTTGTTATTTTTCATAGCGCTTATCGCTTCATTAGAAATTTCTTTCGCCTTCATCTCGGGAGCTAAATCATGAGTACTAACTTTATTGGAAGGAATTAAAATTCTATCTTCTCCGTCAAAAGCTTCTTCTCTGCCTCCGTTAAAAAAATAAGTAATATGCGGATATTTTTCCGTTTCCGCTATGCGCAATTGTTTTTTGCCGTTTAAAGACAATATTTCTCCCAATCCGCCGGCAATAATTTCGTCGCTAAAAATAATTTGATGCGGCAAAGAATTATCATATTTTACCATTGTTATATAAGACAAATTATTAAATTCGTCATTTTCTGAAAATTTTTTAGCCAGTTGTTTGGCGCGATCAGCGCGAAAATTAAGAAAAAAAACCATATCGCCATTTTTAATATTTACAATTTCTTTTTTATTATTTTCAAAAACAGACGGCTCAATAAATTCATCGGTAATTCCTTTATCATAATGGAATTTAATCGCGTCAAGCGGAGATTTAAAAACTTTTCCAATCCCCTGCGTGAGCATTTTATAAGCCCGCTCCGTGCGCTCCCAATTATTATCCCTATCCATCGCCCAATAGCGTCCGCAAAGCGAAGCGATATACACATTATTATCACGACAAAAATTTTCCAATTCACCGATGAATTTTTCAGCGCTTCGCGGATGAGTATCGCGTCCATCGGTAAAAATATGCAAAACTATTTTCGAAATGCCGTATTTTTTCGCTAATTTTATAAAAGAATAAAAATGATCGCTGTGTGAATGGACTCCGCCCGGAGAAAATAACCCCTTAATATGAATCGTTAAATTTGATTTTTTTGCTTTTTTAAAAATATCTGAAAGCAAACTATGATTTTCCAATAAATTATTTTTAAAAGCATTATTTATTTTTTCCAAACCTTGATAAACAATTCTTCCGGCGCCAATGGTCAAATGCCCAACCTCACTATTGCCCATCTGCCCATCGGGTAAGCCGACAGCCAATCCCGAAGCTTCAAGCTCGCTATGCGGATAATTATTCCATAAATAATCAAAATTCGGCGTATTGGCTTTCGCAATCGCATTATGTTTTTTATCGTCTGACAATCCCCATCCGTCAAGAATACATAAAATTACTTTTTTATTGTTCATAAAGTTGTTTAAAAATAAAAAATTACTTTAAATTACAAAATCCAACAAACACAAAATCCTTTCTTCAACCCGCTCACGCCCCGCCTGCGGCGGGGCTGCGCTTCCGTTTAGGTTTCAGAAAGAATTTTGTGTTTATTGAACGGTTAATAATACATTTCGTAATTCAAAGAAATTATTTATTAAGAGATTTTATGCCAAGAAATTTCGCTTTATCGCCGAGTATTTCTTCAATTCTTAAAAGCTGATTATATTTTGCAACGCGATCAGTGCGGGAAAGCGAACCGGTTTTAATCTGGCCGGCGCTTAATCCAACAGCCAAATCAGCAATTATCGTATCTTCGGTTTCTCCGCTTCTATGAGAAATAACCGCTGTCCAACCGACTGCTTGCGCCATTTTCACCGCCTTGATTGTTTCGCTGATTGTGCCGATTTGATTCACTTTTATTAAAACAGAATTGGCGGCTCTGTCATTGATTCCTTTTTGAATAATTTCCGGATTAGTAACAAATAAATCATCGCCCACTAATTGAATTTTCTTGCCTAATTTTTCATTGAGCAATTTCCAGCTATCCCAATCGTATTCCGATAAACCATCTTCAATTGAAATAATCGGATAATCATTTATAAGTTTTTCATAATAAGCAATCATTTCTTCTGAGTTTAATTCTAAATTATCTTTTTTAAGAATATATTTCCCGTTTTTATAAAATTCGCTTGATGCCGCGTCGATCGCCAACATCACATCTTTGCCTGATTCATAACCGGCGATTTTTATCGCTTCCATTATTAATTCGAATCCTTCTTTATTAGACGAAAGAATCGGCGCAAATCCCCCTTCATCGCCGACATTTGTATTTAATCCTTTTTTCTTTAAAACTTTTTTCAAATTATGGAAAACTTCCGCGCCCATTTTCAAAGCAGTTTTAAAATTCGGCGCGCCAATCGGCATTATCATAAACTCCTGCAAATCAGCAGAATTATCAGAATGCGCGCCGCCATTGATAATATTCATCATCGGAACCGGCAGAATATATTCATCGCCAACTTGTTTACCGCAAAATTTTTCGCCGATATATTGAAAAAGCGGTTTTTTAGAATTATGCGCGCTGGCTTTTAAAACTGCCATAGAAACGCCCAATATTGCATTAGCGCCAAGCTTGCTTTTATTCGGCGCGCCATCTAAATCAATCATTAATTTATCAATTTCTTCCTGATTACCCGCCTCTTTTTCGATCAAAGCCGGAGCTATTATTTTATTGACATTTTCAACAGCTTTTAAAACGCCTTTGCCTAAAAAACGATTTTCATCGTTGTCGCGAAGCTCTAAGGCTTCCTTGCTTCCGGTTGAAGCTCCGCTTGGCACAGCCGCTCGTCCCATTGCTCCGCTTTCCAATTCAACATCAACTTCAACCGTCGGATTTCCCCGAGAATCCAAAATTTCCCGCGCGTGTATTTTTGATATTTTTGACATATTTTTATTTTTAATTAAATATTTATAGAATTAAAATTTATCATAAAAAAATAAAAAAAGCCATACTATAATACTCACCTATAATACATTGGAAAATATATTTTGCTTGATTTTTATTACCCTATAAATTAATATTTTAAAGTCTCAATAAAGCTCCCATAGCTCAGTGGTAGAGCAGTTGCCTTTTAAGCAATTGATCATGGTTCGATTCCATGTGGGAGCACCCATAAAATAAAACACCCGATAATTATCAGGTGTTTTATTATTCCATTTCCTTTTTCAAATCCTCTAAAATTTTTCTGACTTTGGCGCTAATTTTTTTTGGAGTTTTTATTTTTAATTCAATAATTAGATTTCCCCGTCCGCTTCCCCAACTACCACCAAGAATCGGCATACCTTGTTTTGGAATAACAAGATTTTCTTTCAAATTAAAATTCTCCGGAATTTCAACTTTGATTTTATCTCCGGAAATTGTCGGCGCTTCAATTTTTTCTTCCAATAAAATATCAATCAATTTAACTTCTTTTTTAATAAGCAAATCATTTCCGAATCGGCTGAAAACCGAATGCGGTTTTATTCTTAATCTCACATATAAATCGCCTCCTTCGACTCCCCGCTCTCCGGCTTCGCCCATTCCTTTAATTTTTATAATTTGATTATCGGCAATACCGGGCAAAATATCTATTTTTGCTTTGCGTTCTCCTATAATTCTTCCAGCTCCTCTGCAATGGCTGCAAATCTTTTTGGGAATCTGGCCCGTTCCAAAACATTCATTACATTGTTTTACTTGGGCAAAACTGCCAAAAAATGTATTTCTTGTTTCTTTAATTTCCCCCCTGCCGGCGCAAACAGAACATTTATCAAACCCTTCTTTTACATCATGACCCTTTCCAAAACATTTATCACAAACAACATTGATTTTATATGCCGCCTCTCTTTTTATTCCGGAAAATGCTTCTTCTAAAGTTATTTCTTGAATAATTTCAATATCAGCGCCGCGTTGATAAGTACGCCTCTTCTGCTTTACGCCCATTCCTTCAAAAAACGCTTCAAAAATATCTCCCAAATCAGGGGCATCGCCAAAAGCCGACGGGTCAAATTCAAAACCAAATCCTCCCCCATATGGCTCTTGCCCGGCGCTGAAAGGTCCCTGACTCGCTGTTTGCGCGCCTTCAAAAACTCTTCCGAATTTGTCATATTGCTCGCGCTTATTTTTATCGGACAAAACAGAATACGCCTCAACAATTTCTTTGAATTTTTTTTCGTCTCCGCTCGATTTATCAGGATGATATTTATGAGCTAATTTGTGAAAAGCCTTTTTAATATCGCCATCCGCCGCCCCCTTATTAAGACCGAGAATTTTATAATAATCTGCCATAGTTTATAAAGTTATAATTTCCCTGCTGCCTCCCTCTAATTCTATTTTCGCAAATCCAAGCGCCAAGAAAATTTCATACATAATAAAAGAAAAAGTCGAAACAATCCAGCGAATAGGAATCGCAAATCCTTCAAGAACAAGAAAAATAAATATTACTGCTGATACCGGAATATATGGTTTAATATTTTCCGGCAAATTAATAAGTTTATTTTTCAGCGCTTCGTAAATCGCATCGCTGATTTTTAATTTTGAATCAATTTTAACTCCCGCCATCTCTGAAATTTTATTCTCAAATTCTTTCGCCGACTGGGCAATCAATTGATTTTTGGCGAATGCCGGCAAATTTTTAAATTGGGCTGACTCGCTGATTTCTTTTTCAACCGATTTTTTGGCAAATTCATTCAATGTTGATGAAAAATCAAATCCCGGCAAAAATTTATCGATTAAAACTTTATTTGGCAATAAAATTTTTTCAAAAGCCTGTTTTGATATAAAAAATCCTCCCTCTGTCGGAAATCCATAAACATAAATTACGCTTGAAAATAAAAATATCGCCGCAATCGCTTTGGGAAGAATTGTTTTATTAATTCGCCAAAATCTTATTTTTACAAAATCTTCCAGCTCTCGCCTGCCTCTTTGATTAGCCAAAATTAAAATTAAAAAAGTTATGCCAATACCGGTCTGAATCCCGCTATTTAAAATATCTTTATAAAAAATTCCTATTAAGCCAAGACATTCTAAAAATATGATTAGATATGAAGTCCAAGCGCTTTTAATAAAAAATACTTGAAGAACAAACACGGACCAAAATAAAATAAGCGACGAAATCAAAATCAAGACTGAATTGAAATCTTGAGCTATAATAAGCGATTTTAAAAAATAACCGAAAGAAACGGAAAAAATAATTCCTAAAAATGCTAAAAAGATAATTTTTAAGATTGGCGCGCTGAATTTTTCTTCACCAACAATTAAAGAATGTTTTGATTCTTGAGAAATAAGCATAATTTAAATTAATGACCGTTATTTTTGTTCACCTTGTCCGCCTTTTCTGTCTTGTTCGCCTTGCTCACTCTGCTCTCCGGGCTTTTGCTGATCATTATTTTGATTATACATTGATTGCCCTATTTTTTGAAGTTCTAAAGAAAGTTCCGATGTTTTTGATTTTATCGCTTCAATATCTTGCCCGTCTTTTATGGCTTTTAATTCCTCTATTTTTTTATTAACAGCGTCTTTAATCTCTTGAGAAATTTTATCACCAGCCTCTCTTAATGATTTTTCAGCCAGATAAACAGATTGTTCGGCCAAATTTTTCGCTTCAACAAGTTCTTTTTTCTTTTTATCTTCTTCAGCGTGTATTACAGCTTCTTGCTTTAATTTTTCAACCTCGTCTTTAGAGAGCTGAGTCGAGGCCTCAATGCGGACTGTTTGTGTTTTTCCACTTGCTTTGTCTTTCGCCGAGACATTCAAAATGCCGTTGGCATCAATGTCAAAAATGACTTCAACCTGCGGAATGCCGCGAGGAGCCGGAGGAATTCCGTCTAAAATAAATCTTCCCAATGTTTTATTATCAGCCGCCATTGATCGCTCTCCCTGTAAAATATGTATTTCAACGGAAGTTTGATTATCAGCCGCCGTTGAAAACACTTGCGATTTTGAAGTCGGGATTGTCATATTTTTTTCAATCACTGGAGTTGATACTCCGCCAAAAGTTTCAATTCCCAAAGAAAGAGGAGTCACATCTAAAAGCAAAATATCTTTTACATCTCCCTGAAAAATTCCCGCTTGCACCGCGGCGCCGATTGCTACAACTTCGTCCGGATTAATTCCTTTGTGCGGATCTTTACCGAAAAATTTTTTAACCGCTTCTTGAATCGCCGGCATCCTTGTCTGTCCTCCGACTAAAATAATTTCATTAATATCTGTCGGCTTTAATTTAACCTCATCTAAAGCCTTCTTAATTAAATCAATTGAATGACTGATATAATCTCCGACTAATTCTTCCAATTTCGCCCTTGCGAATTTCATCACAAAATGTTTCGGACCGGCTGAGTCAGAAGTAATATATGGAAGATTTATTTCTGTTTCAAACGCAGTTGAAAGCTCGTGCTTTGCGCGTTCCGCCGCTTCTCTTAATCGCTGTAAAGCCAAAGGATCTTTTGAAATATCAACTCCTTCCTGTTTTTTATATTCCTCGACAAGATATTCGATAATTTTCTTGTCAAAATCATCGCCGCCCAAATGAGTATCGCCTCCGGTTCCTTTCACTTCAACAACATCATCTCCAACTTCAAGAATTGAAATATCAAAAGTTCCTCCGCCAAAATCATAAACAATAATTTTCTCGTTTTTTTGACGATTTAAACCGTAAGCCAAAGCCGCGGCTGTCGGCTCATTAATAATACGGCGCACTTTAAGCCCGGCGATTTCACCGGCATTTTTTGTCGCCTGCCTCTGGGAATCATCAAAATAAGCCGGCACCGTGATTACCGCTTCTTCAATTTTTTCTCCTATTTTCGCTTCAGCATCAGCTTTTAATTTTGCCAAAACCATTGCTGAAATTTCTTCGGGCTTATACCACCTGTCGCCCATTTTCACATCAACTCCTCCGGCAGAAGATTCCTTAATTTCATAAGAAAGCCAATTTTTATCGCGCTGGACTTCAATATCGCTAAATTTTCTGCCAATCAATCTTTTTACGGAAAAAATAGTATTTTTCGGATTAACTACCGATTGACGCTTAGCCAAAAGACCGACTAATCGTTCATTAGTCTTGCTTATTGACGCTATTGAAGGAGTAGTTCTGTTTCCTTCGTGATTTTCTAAAACTTTCGGCTCGCCGCCTTCTATAACAGCTACCGCCGAATTTGTTGTGCCTAAATCAATACCTAATATTTTTGCCATAATTTTATTTATTATTTTATTTTGCCACTTTCACTCTTGCCGGCCTCACCAGTTTACCGTGTAGCGTATATCCCCTTTCAACTTCCTCTATTATTATGCCGCTTGGCTTATCTGATTCAACGCTTGCAACCGCTTCTTGTAAAGATGGATCAAACTGCTGGCCAACTGATATTATGACTCTTTCCAATCCATTTTGTTTTAAAATATCTTCAATCTGCGCTCTTATCAAATAAATTCCTTTTTCTGCTTTGCCTTCTTTTTCCAAAGCCATAAGCGCCAAATCAAAACTATCTAAAACAATAATCAAATCTCTTACCAATGATTCATTGGAAAATTTTATCATTGTTTCAAATCGTTTTGCCTCGTCTTTCTTATAATTAATCAAATCGGCTTTTGTTCTTTTCCATCCATCAAGATATTCATCTCTTTCTTTTTGACATTTTTCCAAATCATTCAAATCATTTTTTGCGGCGCCATTATCATCTTTTTTAATTTCATCTGATTGTTGATCCATAACGTTTACTATTTTATTGTTAAAAAAACTATTGTCAAGATTAATTATCTGCAAGAATAAAAATATTACATTTCCACATACCCTTTCACAAAATTTTCTTTCAAAACCTGTTCCAATTTTTCTTCCCCGAAATATTCAATAAAAATTTTATTCCATAAAGCTTCTTGCTGGTGATAAAGATATTTTTCAAGTTCTTTTTCCCTGATTAAGCTCATTATTGCGTCAACTAAATCAAAACTCACCAAAACTTCTATGCCGGCGCTTGTTTTAAAATAATCCCCGACATAATCAAGCCCAAGCCAAAAACTGAAATCCGCGTAAAATTCCCGCTCTTTTAAAATTTTCCCGATATCAACCAAAATTCTTTCCGCTTTCAACCAATATAAGGCTTCCGGAGAAATATGCGGTTCCCTGACGCGCCAATCATTCTCGTCATATTTAGCAAGATAGCGAGGCAAGATAAGCCAGCGCAATTTATCAGTCTCCGGCAATTTTTTATCAATAATATCAACCCTAACCGTTGAAATTAAATTTTTAGCGAAAGATTCCGGTTGTTGAGAGAATAATTCAAACAATTCCGAATTGAATTTAACTTCAAAAAAGTAATGGAGGGCTAAGGAAAACATCCTCGTCATTTCTCCGATTATCCCCAATTCAATAGGCACGACAAAAATAAATCCAATTTCTTTTAAATGAGAAATATTCTGATATTTCTTTTTTAAAAATAATTGAGTTATGCCGACCCATTTTTTATTCAAAGCCTTCATCTCGATCGGCCTTTTTTCAAAATCATCCGGAGTTAAATTCAGATAATTATTTACAAAAATGTCATTAAACCATTGAGGATCTTCAAAAAGCCTTATTGCCGCAAAAATTTCAAAAACGTCTTCTCGGCTGATTAACTCATCAACATCTTTATATCCCAAATAACTTATAATTTTTTTAGGAGGTTCTTTTTTAAGAAGTTCAATAGCCTTTTCTTTTTTAAGAAAAAAACCGTCTTCTTGAGGAAGCAATTCTTTTATTTTTTCAAGAACGCCGTCAATATCTTCTTTCGACATTAAAGAAGGTTCCTTAAAGGCCTTGCAAAGTTTGATGTCATCTTCTTTTATTTTCCCCATTAAGGCATTATAAATTTCTTCCGCGCTAATTTCCTTGCTAAACTCTTTAAATCCAAATTTATCCTTTATTAAAGAATTGTTTTGTTCAATAATTTTATCAAAAACATTTAGCTTTCCGGTTATTGTCCAGGCTTTTTTATCTAAATCTTCAATAACATTTTTATCCACTCTTAAAATTCTCGCTATTTTTTCTTTTGAAGCCATAAAATAATTATATCAAAAAAAATAAAATTCTCAAGATGCTAATATTGCAATGCGGGGGCACAAGGAATCGAACCCTGGTCTCTTCTTTTGGAGAGAAGAATTCTACCACTGAACTATACCCCCAATCTCCATTAATTAGATATTAAAAATTTTATAAAGGAATTAGACCTTTGCCTGTTTATGAGAAGTATGCTTTCTGCACCAATTGCAAAATTTTTTCAAATCAATTTTTCTTTCAAGAGATTTTTTCTTGCGAGTATAATAATTAACCCTCTTGCAATCAGCGCACCTTAACTTTATTAAATTTTCACTGAATTTTGATTTTGCCATATTTTTAAAAAAAACTGAGCCAACGGCCGGAATTGAACCGGCGACCTTTTCCTTACCATGGAAATGCTCTGCCGACTGAGCTACGTTGGCAATTAGCAAGCTACATTGGCAATAATACTTATTCTAATCATTTTTATTTAAAAGTCCAGCTTAATGAGCGTCTTTACGACTTCACTCAAACTTGCTTTATCAAAAATTCTATCCATGTCCATATAGATATTGACCACTTAGGTTTGTAAAGCAATAACATCTTTTGTCGGTAATCGACCAGTTTGCCATTTGCGATATTTGTTTCGTCCGTTCGCTTAGATTGCCCGCCAGTATATCTGTCTTTCATAATCTTTTTCAACACCTTAGGTAGATAGTATCATATGAACCAGCGCACTACCGGCAATACCTTCAAAGCAAATAAACATGGCATATTTAAATTTCCTTCAAAAATGGCTTCTTATTCCCCAACCATTCAATGAGGCCATCTTTAAGTGTGGCGGGTAAAATCTTATAATCTTTCAAATTATTTTTAGCAATACTTACAAATTCAATATGATCTTCTTTGGTATTAACTTTTAGCTCATTGGGGACATCAACTTCAAATATAATGTTTATTTCATGTTGTAAAACACCTTCTTCCAATGGAAAAATATTTTCGCATACACCAATAAAAGAATTGATTTTATAATTACTACTCCCGATTTCTTCATGCAGTTCTCTCAAAAGTGCCGTCCTTGCTGACTCTCCATTCTCGATGTGCCCACCGGGAAGAAAAAACCACTTAGCATCCTTTACTCGGCATAGTATAATTTCTTCTCCATGTACAAGAAGACCGCGAGCAATTGAATGAATGTGTGATTTGGGTCCTTGGAATGTGGCCATGTTTAGTATCTTATCATCTTTTCACTATTTTGAATAGTCGCGAGTAACAATTTTGATTCAAACAAACTTTTTTTCTTTGCAACCCCTGTCCAAAAATTTAAAAAGAATCCGCCGCGCATTCCTCCCGCACCCTCCTGCACGGCGGAAACCAAATCTGGCCAAATCAGAATGAGCCGAGGCAAAGCAAATCCTTTCCTCCAGCAAAAATAGTTTTGCTTTGCCTCGTCCGCATTTCACCCCGCCGATACCGCCTCGCGGACTCGGCGGCAACCCCGAAGAAAACGCCTCTTGCATTTCTGGTTTGGCGGGGGGGAATATTTTGAAAAATTGAAAGGGCGTTTTCTTCGGGGTTCTGCCCTCGATGATTCGGGCAGTCGGCGGGGCGAAATACGGACTCGGTTTTGCCAAAACTATTTTCTGGGGGAAAGGATTTGGCAAAACCTCGGCTGAATTTTCCCGCCCGCAGAAAGGGGTCTGGGGAATGAATGCGGGCGGGGCTTGTGTTTCGGATTTTTTTGGCGACTTTATTTCTCAAAAAGATCTCTGACAGCTTCTTCAGTTAGAGGAAATTCATTGCCACCGACATTCAAAGTTAAGTGGACATCGTTTCCGTCTCTTTTAATAACCAACTCAAAACCATCCAAATATCCTAAATCTGTAATTTTTTTCTCAATATCTTTCTTTTTTTCCTGATCAATCTCTTTTTCCAATTCCTGTCCGATAACTTCTTTAACAAATGCGGAAAGCCATGGCAAGTGAGTAATATTTATAAGATCCGCGCGCGAATCATTTTTAAGACGCTTGCTCA
>JBBTRJ010000051.1:3357-5924 GCA_038065215.1 Patescibacteria group bacterium | reverse complement strand
ACATTACCTTCCGCTATTGACTTTTTAAAATAGTATGCTATGGTTTATTCATAAGGTGAAGTTAATTTCGTTGGGCAGAAGTATAGAGGGTTATAATTATTAGAATAATTCTCTACCAGTCAGGGGGCGCCCGCCGCGATAAACAGCATTCGTTTGTTTATGCGGTTATCTGACAAGCTTCACCTTATATCTATATCTTAGCTTGACAAATTATAAGTTTTTGCTAAGATAGAAATGCAACTTGATAAGTTAATAAGGATGTTTTGCCTATGTCTTTGTTGTAGGCGTGGCCGATGGAGCCACGACAGAGGATCATTATCCTCGTTCTCAAAAAGGAGGTGATTATAACCAAGAGGCTTACAGTAATGTTAGTGAAAAGTAGCGGTTAGAAATAATCGCGAAAAACATTAACTAACTGTTTAAGTCTGGTTCCAATTTTATCTATCTAATTAAATTAAATTAGCTTCAAAGCGCGTTGCTTTTACAGAACGCGCTTTTTTTTATTTAATAAAAATTTATTTCTTATTTTTAATTTCTTCTGAAATCTTTGTGTCTGCACAAGTAATTAATCATTGCTGTATAATTTTAGCAGAAATTAAATAAAATTTAAAAAATAAAAGAAAGGAGGTGATTATAATGCGTAAAAAAATTATGGTTTTATGTCCATGCAATGGACAAAATCATTGTCCGGAAATTTTTAGCGATGATTCACTGTCTATTAATAGGCAGATTGAAATCACGGACGATTTCGGCGGTAAGATTTTTATGTCTAAGGCCCAGTTTAATGTATTTATTAAGCGGGCTAAGGATGAAAATCTTGTTTAGTGTTGATATTCACGGGGCTACGATTAAAATCGTAGCCTTTATTTTTTTTGTCTAATTTCTTCTTTTAATTTAGTAATAAATGATGAAATATCAATTTTAGTTGAAGTTTTATTTCTACTTTCAATGGTAATTAAATTTTCAGTAACTTCTTTTTCGCCGATAATAATTAAGTATGGGATTTTTTGCAATTTCGCCTCGCGAATTTTTTTACTTAAACTTTCGTTGTTATTATCTAATTTTACGCGAATATGGGCTTCATTTATTTGATTAAAAATTTTACCGGCATAGTCATTTTGCTTTTCAGAAATCGGTAAAATTTTTACTTGAATAGGCGATAGCCATAATGGTAAATTACCGGCCGTGTGTTCTATAAGAATACCGATAAATCTTTCAAGCGATCCGTAAATTACGCGATGAATAACTACGGGACATTTTTTTTGTCCATCTTTATCAATATATTCAAGATTAAATCTTTGAGGCAATTGAAAATCAAGCTGCATTGTTCCCATTTGCCAATCGCGGCCAAGAGAATCCTTCATTATAATGTCTATTTTTGGTCCGTAAAAAGCGCCGTCGCCTTCAGCAATGAAATATTTTTTACCAGATTTTTTTAAAATTTCTTTTAAAATACTTTCCGCTTTATCCCAGATTTTAATTTCTCCCAAAAATTTATCAGGCCTTGTGCCTAATCGAAAAGAATATTCTAAATTAAAAATACCATAAAATTTTTTGCAAAGTTCAAAAATATGTTCATATTCGCTGCCGATCATATTTTCGGTAATAAAATTATGAGAATCGTCTTGCTGAAAAGAACGAGCGCGCAATAATCCGTTTAATGTTCCAGATCGTTCATAGCGATGTAGGCGATCAACATCGGATAATCGAAGCGGCAAATCTTTATAGCTAATTTGGCGTGATGCGAATACTATCATTGCATTTGGACAATTCATCGGTTTTACACCATAAATTTCATTTTTCCCCATATTAGCGATAAACATATCATCTTTGTAATGATCCCAATGTCCGGAAATTTTCCATAAATCAGCTTTATTAATCAATGGACTTGCTATTTCTTCGTAATTCATTATTTTATGTTCCTCGCGCCAAAAATTGATTAATTCATTATATATAATAAGGCCTTTTGGCAACCAATAAGGCATCCCGGGCGCGGTTTCGTGGAACATAAATAATCCTAATTGCAGTCCGAGTTTTTTATGGTCTCTTTTTTCCGTTTCTTCTTGAAGTATTAAATATTCATTTAATTCATTTTTATTATCAAAAGCTATTCCATAAATACGGGTGAGCATTGGATTTTTTTCGCTGCCTTTCCAGTAAGCGCCGGCGATTTTGGTTAATTTAAAAGCTTCGGGATTTATTTCAGAGGTTGATTTGATATGCGGACCGGCGCATAAGTCTATAAAATCGCCGGATTTATAAATTGAAATTGGTTTTTTAGTTTTTTGAATATCTTTAATAAGCTCTAATTTATATGATTGATTTTTGAAAATTTTTTTTACCGCGATAGGGGAGATAATTTCTTTTTTGAATTGCAGATTTTGTTTAATCAGTTCGCATATTCGTTTTTCAATTACCGGCAAATCCGCGTCGATTAATTTAATATTTCCGAAATCATAATAAAAGCCGTTTTCAATTGTCGGCCCGATGCCAAATTTCGTTTTTGGATATTTTTCCAAAACCGCCATTGCCATTAAATGAGCAAGCGAGTGGCGGATTTTTTCGAT
>JBBTRJ010000051.1:0-3257 GCA_038065215.1 Patescibacteria group bacterium | reverse complement strand
AAAACATTATTTTCAGTCCAAAGAGCCGGATTTTTTGCTAAGGTGTCGGAGAAAACAATCACTTCCATATTGTCATTCAGGTCTTCAATTTTCGCGAAAATCATCGGTTGCCCGTTTTTGGTGATGATTTTTTTGATATTGCCCAAAACTCCGGCAATTCTGTAAAAATTATTTCCAGATGTTTGACTATAATTTTGATTTGGCTGAGCCGGCAAACTTTTTAATTCTTTAATCGATCTTACTTTATTTTCTCTTAAGCGCATTTCGTGGCGGTTTAAAGGATGGTCGGAAATATAAAGCCCGACTAATTCTTTTTCCCATTGGAGTTTTTCTTTTGTTTGGGCCGCGGGCGCTGATTTTAATTCTAAATTTCCTTTTGAATAATCCGCTCCGAAAAGGCTGTTTTGCGAAGATGATTGCGATTTTTTCATTCCTTGACTGAAAGCGAGAATATTTTCAAGATTTGCCAAAAGCATTCCTCTTTCTAAATTCAAAGAATCGAAAACTCCCGCCTTGATCATGCTTTCTAATGATTTTTTATTTAAATCTTTATGGAGAACGCGGTTTATAAAATCTGAGAAATTTTGAAACATTCCGCCTTTCAATCTTTCTTGGATTATCGCTTCAACAATATTTGCTCCGACATTTTTTATGGATAATAATCCGAAGCGGATGGCATTTTCGCCTTCCGGAATAAAATTCACAAAACTCGCGTTGATGTCTGGAGGTAAAACCGCAATATTCATTTTTTTCGCCTCGTTTATTAAAAAAGCGATTCTTTCAATATCTCCGCTGTCGGCATTAAACAAGCTGGTGACAAATTCAACCGGATAATTGGCTTTGAGATAAGCGGTTTGATAGCCGATCATCGCATAACAAGCGGCATGGCTGCGGTTGAATCCATATTTGGCAAATGGCGGAAATAATTCCCAAATCGTTTCGGCGGTTTTTTGGTCAATATTATTTTTAATCATTCCGCTGATAAGTTTTTCTTTTTGGGCATCTAAAAGTTCTTTTATTTTTTTGCCAATGGCTTTTCTTAGAGTATCTGCTTCGGGAAGTGTAAAACCGGCTAAATCGCGCGCGATCCTCATCATTTGTTCCTGATAAATTCCAATGCCGTAAGTGTTTTTTAAAATTGGTTCCAGTTTTTGATGAAGATAAGAAATTTTTTCCAACCCGTGTTTTCTTTTAATATAACTTGGAATAAGTTCCATCGGCCCCGGTCTATAAAGCGCGTTCATGGCAATAATATCTTCAAGTTCCGTCGGTTTTAATTCTTTCAAATATCTTCTCATCCCGTCTGATTCAAGTTGGAAGACGGAAATAGTTTCTCCCTTTTGGAGCAGTTCAAAAGTTTTTTTGTCGTCAAGTGAAATTTTTGAAATATCTATTTGCTCATTTCTTAAATCTTTGATAAGGCGGACTGTTTCTTCAATAATGGTAAGATTTTTAAGCCCCAAAAAATCCATTTTAAGAAGACCCAAAGCTTCAATGCTTCCCATTTCAAATTGAGTAATAATCGTATTTGTGTCTTGCGGAGCAAATTGAAGGGGAACATAATTAATAAGAGGCTCTTTGCTGATAACTATTCCGCAAGCATGGACAGAGGCATGGCGAGCAACGCCTTCCAAGTGCCGAGCCGCGTCAATAATTTGTTTTGCCTCTTGATTGCTTTCGTAAAACTCTTTCAATTCTTTGACATTTTTAATCGCTTCGCTAAGGTCCATATTAAGCGGAATAAGTTTTGAGATTTGATCTCCTATCGCGTATGGCAAACCAAGCGCTCTTGTTGTGTCTCTTATGGCTCCGCGCGCGGCCATTGTTCCAAAGGTGATGATTTGAGCGACTTTATCTTCTCCGTATTTTTGCCGGACATAAGCGAAAATTTCATTTCGTCGTTTGTCGGCAAAATCAATGTCGATATCAGGCATAGCGATTCTTTCCGGATTTAAAAATCTTTCAAAAAGCAGGTCATATTTTAACGGATCAAGATCGGTAATTTCTAAAATATAAGAAATTATGCTGCCGGCAGCCGAACCTCTGCCCGGGCCGACAACAATGCCATGGCTTTTTGCCCAATTGACAATATCTTGGACTATTAAAAAATAATCAGCGAATTTTGTTTTTTCAATAACACCGAGTTCGTATTCCAACCGTTCCTTAACTTTTGTGTCAGCATCAGGATATCTTTTTGGAAATTTTTCATTTATTAAATTTCTTAAATATTCAATTGAACTGATATTTCCTTCAATGGGGAATTCGGGCAATAAAATTCCTCCAAGTTTTAATTTTACATTGCAACGGTCGGCGATTTTTACCGTATTTTCAACAGCTTCAGGATAATCTTTAAAAAATTCCATCGCATCTTCAGATGAAAACATTGAAAAATCATCAGCTTTTAAAGTGAGGCGGTCGTCGTCGCTTAATTTGTTCCCAGTTTGCACCGCTAAAAGAATGTCTTGATAGTGGGCGTCTTCACGGCTTAAATAATGAATATCTTGAGTGGCAACTAAAGGAATGCCTGTTTCTTGATAAATTTTTATAATGCCTTCTTTTACTTTTTCAACTTCCGGAATATTCGGATGATGTCCGATTTCTAAAAAGAAATTATTTTTGCCTAAAATATTTTGGTATTCCAGGGCCATTTTTTTAGCTTCTTCAAATTTGCTATTTAAAATAAGCTGGGGAACTTCGCCTCTGGGACAGCCGGAAAGGGCGATAAGCCCTTTTGAATATTCTTTGAGCAGTTCCTTGTCTATTCTCGGTTTGTAATAAAATCCTTCGAGGTTTGCCTTGGTGACAAGTTTTATTAAATTATGCCAGCCGTCGTTATTTTCCGCCAAGAGCGTGAGATGGAAATATTTTTCTCCGTTTTTGCCGGCGCTTCTTTCAAAACGGCTGCCGGGCGCCAGATAAATTTCCACTCCCAAAATAGGTTTTACTCCTTTTTTATTCGCTTCCTGATAAAATTCAATCGCGCCGTAAATATTTCCGTGGTCGGTGATGGCAACAGCGTCCATTTTCAATTCTTTAGCCTTGTCTATAAGATTGTTAATTTTAGCCAGTCCGTCGAGAAGGGAATAATGAGAATGAGTATGCAAGTGAATAAATTTTGCCATATATGGAATTATAGACAAAAATTATTTTAAATTCCAACAAAATATGAAAAGCGCAATAAAAAAGTTATTATATACTTTGGATTACGAAACTAAGCCGCAAACAGTAAAGAAAAGATTCTTCTGAAATCTAAACGG
>JBBTRJ010000050.1:0-1955 GCA_038065215.1 Patescibacteria group bacterium | reverse complement strand
TATATCAGAACCCCTTTTAATTTCAATAAAAATAGTATAAATTAAAATCAATTAAAATTTAAATTTATGCGCTATCTTATTGGTTTTTTAGTAGTTTCATTTGTTGCAATTGGAAGTATTTTTTTTATTTCCGCAAAAAATAACGCTTTTGAACTTGTCTCTGATAAATATTTGCCATCTGCTCCGGAAGCGCAAATTATTGAATCATCTCAAATTATTGAACAAAAAAATTTTGATATTGGGCCACAAAAACCATTAACAATTTATCATCAAACCATTAAAGCGATTTATGCCACTAGCTGGTCGGCAAGCTCCCAGAAAAAAATTGATTATTTGATAAAATTAATCAAAGAGACGGAGCTTAACGCGATTGTCATTGATATTAAAGATTATTCCGGATATATAGCTTATAATATTGATTTGCCGGAAATTGAAAAATATAAAGCTAAAGAGATAAGGATTTTAAAAATTAATTCCGTGATAAAACAATTTCACGATGAAGGAATTTATGTGATTGCCAGAATCACAATTTTTCAAGATCCGATTTTAGCGAAAGCGCGGCCGGATTTAGCAGTTCACAATAAAACTAAATTAACAATCAACTATCAACTACCAACGACCAATACACTTTGGCTTGATCATAAAAATTTATCATGGATTGATCCTGCCGCCAAAGAAGCTTGGGATTATAATATTGCCATTGCTAAAGACGCGGCCAGCCGGGGATTTGACGAAATCAATTTTGATTATATAAGATTTCCTTCTGATGGAGATTTAAATGATATGAAATTCCCATTTTGGAATGGAACAACTCCGAAAAATGAAGTGATAAAAAGTTTTTTTAAATATTTGCGCGAACAATTGCCGGATGTAAAAATCTCCGCCGATTTATTCGGTTTAACCACTATTAATAATAACGATCTTGGCATAGGACAAGTTATTGAAGATGCTTACGAATATTTTGATTATGTGGCGCCGATGGTATACCCGTCGCATTACGCGAAAATGTTTTTAGGCTATAAAAATCCGGCGCAATATCCTTATGAAGTGATTAAATATTCAATGGATTCGGCGTTGAAACGCCTCCAGAATTATGAATTAGGAATTAAGAATAATGGAACAAGTACGGTAACTACGGCAAACCAAATTCATAGTTCAAAATTGCGTCCTTGGCTTCAAGATTTTGATTTAGGCGCTGATTATGATGCGGAAATGGTTAAAAAACAGATTCAAGCGGTTTATGACGCGGCATCTAGCACTCCGGAATTAATCAATGGCTGGATGATGTGGAATCCTAAAAATATTTATACAAAAGAAGCATTTAATGAAGCTGAATAGCCGAAAAGTTTATGAGCAATTACGAATTAAAAATTGAACAATTTTCCGGACCGATTGAAAAGCTTTTAGAACTTATTGAGGCGAAAAAAATGGAAATTACCGAATTAAATATTGCTGAAGTAACGGCTGATTTTTTAGATTATCTTAAAAAAATTGAAAAAACTCATCCGAGGATACTTGCTGATTTTGTGGTTGTCGCCGCAGCGCTTATTTTAATAAAGTCAAAAGCTCTTTTACCCGGCTTGCCGCTAAATACCGAAGAAGAGGCTGATATTAAAAATCTTGAAAACCGCCTCCGCCGATATTCGGAATTTAAGCCGGCAATAATTATTTTAAAAAATCTTTATGAGCAAAGGAATTTTTCCGTTTCAAGATCTTTATTTTTTAACCGCCAGCCGATATTTTATCCGGCGAAAAATATTGATATTCCATCTCTCCACAATTCTTTGAATGATGTTTTTGAAATATTCAAGCAATATAATATTGAAACTCAAACCATAGAATCGTCATTAATAAAACTTGAAGAAAAAATCGAAGAGATCGCCAAAAAAGTTGAAAGCGGAATCGGACAATTTAGCGAAATAATCAAATCAAAATCGCGAGCGGAAATCATCGTG
>JBBTRJ010000049.1:0-1721 GCA_038065215.1 Patescibacteria group bacterium | reverse complement strand
AAAGAAAAGATTTTTCTGAAATCTTAACGGAAGCGCAGAATTTACGAAGTAAATTCGTGAGCGGGTTGAATAAAGTTTATTCTTTTGCTGTCTGCGGCTCTATTTTGTAATTCAAAGATTAAGATTAAATTTTTATCTTTGTTCAAATTTTGTTCTATATATTAAATATTAGATATTATTATACCTATTGATTTTTAATATGTTTTGTTCTATATTTGTTCTATATACCTTTAATTACGAAGCTCATATTTTTCAACAAAATAAACCAAACTATTGATATTTCTGAAGCCTAAACGGAAGCGCAGCTCCGATGAAATCGGAGCGTGAGCGGGCTGAAGAAGTATTAATAGTTTGGCTTAGCATCTTGCGCGGGGCATTTCGTAATTTAAAGTATATAAAATAGATATTGTAATTATGAATTTAATCCAACAAAAAATATATCAAATATATCAAGAAAATAATGGCAATTTGCCAACCTATCGCAATCTTGCAAAAATGTTAAATGTTTCTTCATTAAACACAGTTTCCTATCACATTAATCAATTAAAAAAGAATGGTTATTTTTCAATAAATTTTTCAAAACAAGCGATTATCCAATTAAATCTTAAAACTCTCCTAAATTTTGAAAATCAAAGCGGCGTTTATGTTATTTTTAAAAACAAAACTCCGTTAATCGTTGAATCAGCGGAAAATATTAAAAAAAACTTAATAGAAAAAATAAATGAAATCGACTCCCCTTTTATAAACCATCTAAAAGAAAATCCTGAAAAAATTTTTATTGCCTATTCTTTAATAGACAGCCTGGAGAAAAAAGAAGAAATGAAAATATATTTGTCTGATCTTTATAATTTATAATTTTCGATTTTTGATATCATTTTCAATTTTTATATTACAATCATTATTTTTATATTATTTATAATCATTGTATTACTCTTAAATTACTTTATAATATAATCAAATTTACCACTATCCTATAGGATAGTGGTTGAAGTATTAATATATTAATATTAAAATAAATTTAAATAAATTAATTATTTTAAAAAATGGAAAGATTTAAGTCCCTAGACAATTTTTCGTCTCGTCAAAAATGGAAAGATTATTTATGGCAGGAACTTACAAGAAAGTTTTCTGAATTAAAATCTGTTCGCCAAACAGAAATTTTTTTAAATAAATTATTAACTAAAAAAGAAAAAGATGTCCTTATTAAAAGGCTTATGATTATGGTTTTAATCCAAAAAGGAAAAAGCTATAGCGAAATGAGCGAGATGTTGTGGTTATCTCCAAATACTATCAGCGCCATTAAAAATGGACTTAAAAATTCAGAATATAAAAGTTATTTTGAAATTTTAAAAAACAAAAAAATAAATAATAAAACAATCGACAAAAAACAAGAGAAATTATTTAGCGCAGAATCTTTTGGAGAATTTTTAGAAGCTATTGGAAAATTCACCGATGATTCCGGAATTATTCCGCCAATAGGCAGACATAGATGGAAATATTTTAATCATAAATAAAAAATATATAAATTTATTTCTCCTTACCACTATCCTATAGGATAGTGGTAAGGAGAAATAAAATACTATGGTGTATTAAATTAAAAAATGAAATTTACTTGAAGATATTTTTAAAATAATCTAAACTAAATTAAATTTATGGGCTTATAGTTCAGTGGCAGAACACCTCATTTGCAATGAGGAGACGCGAGTTCGATTCTCGCTTGG
>JBBTRJ010000048.1:0-8258 GCA_038065215.1 Patescibacteria group bacterium | reverse complement strand
AGGTTTTTGGAAATTACAAAAACAATTGATATGCGACAGATGCAACCGCAGTTTTTAGATTCTTTGGAATCGGAGAGAGAGAGGGGAATAACAATAAAAATGGCCCCGGTAAGAATGCAATATAAAGAATATATTCTTAATATGATTGACACTCCCGGTCATAGTGATTTTTCTTATGAGGTATCGCGGGCTTTGATGGCGGTGGAAGGCGCGATTTTACTTGTTGATATTATGCAGGGTATTCAAGCGCAGACTTTGGCGAAATTTTATGCGGCTAAAAAATCAGGCTTAAAAATTATCGGCGCGGTGAATAAGGTTGATTTGATAAGTGATGAAGAGTCATTAAATAAAAGAATTAAAGAATTGGCGGATTTAATTGATTGTCGGCCGGAAGAAATTTATAAAATTTCCGGCAAAACTGGACAAGGAGTAGAAGAACTTTTGGAGGCGATAATTAAAAAAATTCCTGCGCCAATTTTAAGTGAAATACGGATATCTCGCGCCCTTATTTTTGATTCATTTTACGACGACCATAAAGGTATAATTGCTTCGGCGCGCGTTTTTGACGGTGAATTTAATATTGGAGAAGACGCTTATTTGATTGCGTCGGATGAAAAATTTAAAATAAAAGAAATCGGACATTTTTCTCCGCGTTTGAAGCCAATCGGAAAATTATTAGATGGAGAAATCGGTTATATTGCCACGGGCTTGAAAGATCCGGAAAAAATTAAAATTGGAGACACAATAATAAATCTCAAATCTCAAATCTCAAATCTCAAATCTTTGGCATTGATTGGATATGACGAACCAAAACCAGTTGTTTTTGTGAGTTTTTATTCGGAAGAAAGCGACCAATATGATGATTTAAAAAAATCGTTTGGACGGCTTAAACTAAATGATTCATCTTTAAAATTTGAAGCGGATTTTAATGAAGTTTTAGGAAGGGGTTTTAAAGTCGGATTTTTAGGCAAGCTTCATTTTGAAATTACGGCGGAAAGGCTGGAAAAAGAATTCAATATAAAAGTTATCAATAGTTTTCCATCGGTGGCATATAAAATTCCTCAAGGGGAAAATTATAAAATAATAGAAAATCCGGCCGATCTGCCCGATGATATCAAAGAAATTTTAGAGCCGATGATAAAATTGGAAATTATTACGCCCAATCAATATCTTGGCAGTATTCTCCAATTGAAAGAAATTTTCAGAATGGAAAATATTCAGACAAACAGTTTAGGAAGCGAAGGCAGGATTTTAATTACCGCTAAAATGCCACTGGCAGAACTTATTTCTGATTTTGACGACAGATTGAAATCCGTTTCCGAGGGTTTCGCGTCTTTTAATTATGAGTTGTCCGGTTATCAAAAAGGGGAATTGGAAAAAATGGAAATTTTGGTTGCCGGCGCGCCGGTGGCCGGACTTATCCGCGTTATACCGAAGAAAAAACTTGAATATGAAGCGCGAAAAATGGTTGAAAAATTGAAAAATATTTTACCTCATCAACAATTTAGTCAGGCAATTCAAGCAATATCCGGTGGAAGAATTGTGGCGCGCGAAACTCTTCCGGCAATGAAAAAAGATGTCACTGGTTATCTTTACGGCGGTGACAGAACGCGTAAAATGAAGCTTTGGAAAAAACAGAAAGAAGGAAAAAAGAAGCTGTTGAGCATGGCTAATGTGAGAATATCAGCCGATGTGTTTAAAAAAATTATTCAATAAAATGAAAAATAAAATATTAATTGCCATATTGATTTTATTTGTCGCCGTTGTTTTGTGGTTTATTTTTACCACAAACTATCCAATTGCTCTTGTAAATTTACAGCCTATCAGCGCGATTGATTTCAATAAAAATTACGCTTCTTCTTTGGTATATTATAAAAACGCGCTGGAAACTTATAATAATAAAGACGCTAAAGCGCTTGAAGCCGATGAAATTAAAAAAGAAATTAAAAGAGCTTTATTGGAAAATATGATTGAAAATATTTTAATTGACAGACAATTAAAAAAAGAAATTAAATCATCGGATTTGGAAAAGTTGATTATTAAAAAAATAGAAGAAGTTATTAATGGTCAGAATATTCAAGAAGCAGTTGAAAAATTATATGGATTTTCATTTAATGATTTCAAAAAAAGAATTTTAATACCTCAAGCAAAAAAAGAAATTTTTGAAAGCCGGATATTTTTAAGCGGTGAAAATTTCGAGGAAAAGTTAAAAGATATAAAATCAAAAGCTCAAATAATGATTTTTTTGCCCGGGTTTGAGTGGGGCGAGAAAGGAGTTATAATAAAAGAGTAATCGCGAATATATAAATCAAACGCCAATATACTAATTTATTTAAAATTTAAATTTGTATATTGGTAATTAGTTTGCGGGATTAGTATAGTGGCAGTACGTTAGCTTCCCAAGCTGAAAGCGCCGGTTCGATTCCGGTATTCCGCTTAATTTTAAAAATGAATTTTTTAAAGGATTTACCAAGAGAAAAAATTTTCGGGAAAACTTGCCTTTTGCGGGTTGATTTAAATATAGCTGAAAAAGAGATGAAAAATTCTCCGCGGATTTTAGGTATTTTGCCGACAATAAAATTTTTGATTGACAATGGCGCGAAAGTGGTGATTTTGAGTCATCGCGGCAGACCAAATAGAATCTCAAATCTCAAATCTCAAATCTCAAATTTTAGAAATCAAAAAGAATTAAGCCTTAAGCCATTCGCGAAAATTTTGTCAGATTTATTGAAAAAACCAGTTTGTTTTATAGATTTCAAAAAAGGATTTAATGCGTCTAAAAATACCAAAACTATCACGCGTAATAATTTTAGTATTTTTCTTTTGGAGAATTTGCGGTTTTTAGCGGGTGAAGAAAAAAATGATATTGAATTGGCAAAGCAATTGGCAAGTTTGGGAGATTTTTATGTGAACGACGCTTTTAGCGTTTGCCATCGCAATGCGGTTTCGGTTGTCGCAATTACAAAATTTCTGCCGTCATATGCGGGGTTGCTTTTAGAAAAAGAAATTCAGAATTTGTCATTAGTGATGGAAAAGCCAAAACGCCCATTGGTTATTATTTTGGGCGGCGCGAAAATTTCCGATAAAATCGGTTTTATTGAAAATTTTAAATCTATAGCTGATTATTTTTTAATTGGCGGCGGTATTGCTCATAATTTTTTAAAGGCTCAAGGATTGCCGATCGGAAATTCTATTTTTGAAGAAAGCACCGTTGGCTTTGCAAAAAAAATGTTAAAAAATAAGAATATAATTTTACCAATTGATTATGTTTTGAAAGACAGAAAAATTTTAGATATCGGGCCGAATACGATAAAATATTATTCAGATATTATTAAAAAAGCTAAAATAATAATTTGGAACGGGCCAATGGGATATTTTGAAAATAAAAAATTTGCCAAAGGTTCGGAGGCAATTGCAAATGCGATTTTGAAAAGCGGAGCATTTTCAGTGGTTGGCGGCGGCGAAACAGCCGCTTTATTCAATGAGAAAAATAAAATTAAAAAAATTTTTGTTTCTACTGGCGGGGGAGCTATGTTAGAATATTTAGCAGGTAAAAAATTACCCGGAATAAAAGCGTTAGAATAATATGAAACCGATTTTAATCTTATATCATAAAAATTGTCCGGATGGGTTTGGGGCGGCATGGGCAGCTTGGAAAAAATTCGACGATAAAGCCGAATATTTGGCTATCGAACATTCAGCTCAGGCGCCTAATAATTTAAAAGACAGAAAAGAAATTTATATGGTTGATTTTTGTTATAATAAACCAGTAATGGAGGAATTATTGAAAATTAACCAAAATATTACAGTTATTGACCACCATATTTCCGCCAAAGATACAGTAAAATTAGCAAAGAATTATTTTTATGCCCTAAATCATTCCGGCTCGGTCTTGTCTTGGATATATTTTCATAAAAAACCGATACCGAGAATTTTAAAACATATTGAAGATATCGACCTTTGGAAATTCAAATTGCCTTTTACAAGAGAGATTATGGCGGCTTTGGAATTAGAAGGGTTTAATTTTAAAAAATGGAATAAAATCGCTTCTTATTTGGAAGATTCGAAAAAAAGAAAAAAATATATAGAAAATGGCAAAGTGCTTATGGGATATAGAAATAAATTGATTGAAAGGATAGTAAATGGAGCGGAAAAAGTTAATTTTGAAAAGCAAAAAGCTTATGTTGCGAATTCGCCGGTTTTAATTTCCGAAATAGGAAATTCCATTGTAAGGAATAAAAAAACAATAGGCATTATTTGGTTTCGTAAAAGCGGGAAAATTATTATTTCATTGCGTTCCGATGGGAAAACAGATGTTTCAAAAATTGCCGTAAAATATGGCGGCGGCGGGCATAAAGCGGCCAGCGGTTTTGCATGGGATATTAAAAAACCGTTTCCGTGGAAATAAAATTTATGGATAAAATAACAATTTATTGTGATGGCGGTTCGCGGGGTAATCCCGGACCATCGGCGTTGGGAATTTATATCCCGCAATTAAAAAAGGAATATTCAAAATTTTTAGGTCAAGCGACAAATAATGAAGCTGAATATCAGTCGGTGATTTTTGCTTTGAAAAAAATAAAACATTTAATCGGCGGAGAAAAAGCGGAAAAATCGGAAATTGAAATAAAGACGGACAGTGAGCTGATTGTTAATCAATTAAACGGCGAATATAAAATTAAAGAAAAAAGTTTAATTCCGTTTTTTATTGAAATTTGGAATTTAAAACAAGATTTCGGTAAAGTTAATTTTATCCATATTCCGCGCGAAGAAAATAAAGAAGCGGATAGAATGGTAAATAAAGAATTAGATAGCCAAAGTTCTTTGTTTTAAAAAATAAAAAACCGGCAAGTGATAGGCCGGATTCTGTGTTTAAACGATAATTTGTCTGGGCTTTTGATTGCTCGCAAGCTCTAGCGGCACTCCCAGCCGTAGTTTTTTGCAAAACTACGGCTGGGTTCGGCCTTGCACTTAGTAAGGATTTAGCCGTTTCACCCTTAATGTTTCCATTAAGATTACTCCTTGCGGAGCTCCTAAACCTTTCGGTTTAAGACGTCACTGCTCGCACCTCTCGCATTACTGCGGTCCGCCGTTAGCGGATACTTCTACAAGTGTCCGGACCTTCCTCCCCGCTAATAAAAGCGGGGCTATCGTTCCCTTACCGGTTTTTTATTTTGTCTATTATAGATATTTTAAAAATTTTGTCAATTTCCAAACAGCAATCTTATCGCCGCGCGGCAAATATCAGGAACAGTCTCGCCGCTTATATGGAGCTTAGTTTTTTGCAAGCTTATTGATTTATTTCCGTTATCATATTTAATATAATTTCCCTGGATATATCCGATTTTATTTCGATTATAATCAAAAATATCATTTCCCAAATAAGAGCCGATTTTATCCCCATTGGTATTATAGATATCGTCGCCTTTGATATATCCGATTTTTGTTCCGTTTTGAATTATGTCGTTTTCTATTATTTTTATCATATTTATAATTTAAGGTATAATTAATTTTAAATATTTAACAACTCTATTTCTTTTTCTAATTCAGCGATATTTATCATTTTTTGTTCTTGTCTAAGCTCGCGCGCCGCATTTGTATGCCAATTTTGATTTTTTAACAATGTCAAAGTAAATTTTAAGAATTTAATTTTTATCTCTTTATTATTTAAATCTATTTTTGATTCTTCCGCTATTAAATTCATTTTATCTTTAAAGTCTGGTCGACCAAAATTACTAACATCTGCATCGAGCAAATAAGCGGATGTATTATACTTCATCAATATTTCCGGGCCATTTTCAGTTATTTCCAATTTTGTATCCATAATCATTTTTTTTATATCATTCACATAATCTAAATTTAATAGAAATGCTTCTCTTTCAAATAAACTAACTGCCGCTGTTTCGTTATTATTTTGTTTAATCAAAAAACCTATATCATGCCAAGCTGCGGCAACCGCAATCTTTTCTAATTCTTTTTCTCCTAAGCCATCATGGATTCCAAATAGTATCGCTTCATGAAAAACATCTTCTGTGTGTTCTTTGGTGTGATATCTTAAATATTCAGGCAAATCATCCAGCATATCAAATGCTTTTCTAATTATAGGATTTTTTTTCAGTTTTTCTATTTTTACAGAAATTTCTTTTTCTATATTATTTAAAGAAATTTCATTGTGATGATAATTTTCCATATTATAAAGTATATCAAATTAAAATTAGAAAATCTTCAGATGTGCCTTCTGAATGAAATCCGAACTTTTTTCCAAAACAATTCGGATGCTGACTAATACCGACTAGCGCCTCGCAGAACCTCGGCGCTTCGCCCTCGCACAACCCCCTTTCTCGTTTTCATATCCGAGTTGTGTGGTGTCGCTTTTGCTACTAGATTTCGTATTGCAAGATAACGGCGGCGCTCATCCTTTAGTCATGGACACCCTAGCGGAAATGTCCGAGGCTCAAATACAAATGCGCTTGACCTAGATGCCTTTTATTTTGGCAACATCAATAAACTTCTTTCCATCCTCTTCCTTCACATAGGGTATTTTGTCTTCTTCCAAACCAAACCATAAATAGATTTCTTTTGCCATCTCATAGGCATAAACAGTTGAATCGTAAGCTTCTGTCGAAAATCTCTTTTGGATTGTCATTGCATTATCTGGCGCATCTTTTTTATCATGGTCAAAAAGTTGTGCGTAAGTACCAGCTTCATAAGGGGCTAAACCAGTTTTGACGCCCCCTTGGTGTAGATTCCCCAAATTAAATCGTGCTGTAAATTCCGTAGGTCTCTTCTCAAAGTCATCTAACACTAAATTATAAAAAGTAAAAAATTCATAGAGTATTTCAACTAGAGCAACGGGATTTATTTTTTGTTTTGCTTCATCGTGCCAAGCCAAAAATTGGTGGTCGCCTTGTCCAGCAAACACCATCGTCCCGTCACGGTACAAGTCAATGATTATTCTTTTCCCATTACCAACCCGTATCATTTCGCCACGTAGAATTTTCGCTTGGTCGAGTGTGCGCAAATTCCATCCTCCATATCGTAAGATGGGTGGATTCTCTAATTTTTTCCTAATGCTATCAGGGGTACTTAAGAAAATTGTTTTTAGTTCGAGAGCCTCATTCGGATATGCTGCGATACTGACAGTCCTTCCGTCTTTCAAACCCTCGTATTCTAAGGTGGTCATTACTCTCTGGTCTGTTCGGTCTCCTTTACTTTTTTTTTGACCCACTATGTCATTGTTCTCCAAAGCCGATACAACAGAACTTCTAATCAGAGTTTCGACCCCATCAAACCTCTCCTTTAAGAGATTTCCGTAGTTTAGTCCTGAACGTAATGCCTGCTGTAAATCAATAATTGAATGGGGTTTACTAATGTCGCCCTTTCGTTGCGCGTATCCAAATATGGTCTCTATCCGCTTGCTCCCCTCAAGAGTTTTACTAATAAGAAAAGGTTTCGTAGCTTCTTTCTGTTTTGGGATTGTTATTATAACAAGCCCTATATGCTTCACAGCATCTGTTTCTGCCCAGCTTATACTCAACCCTTCTATTTCAGGGTAGACCCATGTCCCAAGGATTTTTCTATATTGGTCGACGCCTACAAGATTCTGTGGAAATGGATTCAACGATTCAATCTCGTCACCAAAATGTTCACTACTTTGCTTTGTTTTTGCTCCGATGAAAATAAAACCTCCATCAACGTTTGCGAAGGAAGAGACATCTTTAGCAAGTTCACGTTTAGCTGATTCGTTCTGGGTTTGATACGGTTCCTTTTTGCAATCAAACCAGTCGTTTTCAACCTGCCCGACAAGAGCATCAAATGTCGATGTTTTTATTATTTCTTGTAACTTTTTCCAGTCCATTGTGGATAACCCATACTTGTTTAGGTTATGTTTAGGTAGTATACTCTAAGTATGAAAAAGAAGTCAAGCACTGGTATAGGAAAACCATCAAAGCGACAAGCGGAGATTCTGCAGTTTGCCAGAGAATACCGCCGAGAGAACGGCTATTCGCCCTCGTTGACCGAGATTGCGAAGCATTTTGATATTTCTATTCCAACAGTTCATCAACATGTCTCGTCTTTAAGGGAGAAAAATCTTCTCACTACCGAGAAAGGTAAAAAACGATCTATTCAAGGACTTCACAATCATAAACTAGCAACAGTAGAGATATTGTTGATGGGATTGATTCCGGCCGGAGGTCCCATTGAAGCAATCCGTGATCCGAAACCGATAGAAGTTCCACGAAATATGCTTTCGTCTG
>JBBTRJ010000047.1:0-5799 GCA_038065215.1 Patescibacteria group bacterium | reverse complement strand
TTTATTTATTTCATCTTAATTTCAATGTCCACTCCAGCCGGCAAATTCAAATTACTCAAAGATTCGATAATTTTTTGATTGGGATTTAATATATCAATCAATCTTTTATGAACCCTTAATTCAAATTGCTCGCGGGCGGTTTTATGGACAAAAGTTGAGCGATTAACCGTATAACGTTTGAATTCTGTCGGAAGAGGAATTGGGCCAACCACATCGCCTCCATTTCTTACGGCCGTATCAATAATCTGTTTAGCAGAATTATCAATCAGCCTATGATCATAGGATTTTATTCTTAATCGAAGTTTTGGCTGTATTACTTCCTCTTTTTTAGTCATAACAAAGAACTCAATTATTTACTTTAATATTTTTGTCACTACGCCGGCGCCGACAGTTTTACCTCCTTCGCGGATGGCAAATCTCTGTTTTTCTTCAAGCGCCACCGGAGCGATAAGTTTAATCGTAAGATTCACTGTATCTCCGGGCATAACCATTTCCATTCCCTCCGGAAGAATCGCCTCACCGGTAACATCAGTTGTTCTGATATAAAATTGAGGCTTATATCCTTTAAAGAATGGGGTGTGCCTTCCTCCTTCTTCTTTAGTTAACACATAAATTTCAGCTTCAAATTCTGTATAAGGCTTAACGCTTCCCGGTTTAACAATAACCTGTCCGCGCTCAACATCTTCTTTTTTAAGACCGCGAAGAAGAATACCGACATTATCACCCGCTCTTCCTTCATCAAGAAGCTTGTTAAACATTTCAATTCCAGTCACAACAGTTTTAAATGTCGGTTTTAATCCGACAACTTCAACTTCTTCGTTAACCTTAACTATACCTCTTTCGGCGCGGCCGGTAACAACAGTTCCGCGGCCTTCAATAGTGAAAATATCTTCAATAGGCATCAAAAACGGTTTTTCAATTTCTCTAATCGGCTCTGGAATATATTCATCAAGAGCTTTGATAAGATCTAAAACCGGTTTGCAGGCCGGGTCATCAATTGATTGAGCTTCTAAGGCTTTTAATCCCGAACCCCTGATAATCGGAGTTTCATCTCCTGGGAATTGATATTTTTTCAAAAGTTCTCTGATTTCAGCTTCAACTAAATCAATAAGTTCCGGATCATCAACCATATCAACTTTATTCAAGAAAACAACAACTGAAGGAACTCCAACCTGCCTGGCTAAAAGAATATGTTCGCGAGTCTGAGGCATTGGACCGTCAGTCGCCGCAACAACTAAAATAGCTCCATCCATCTGCGCGGCGCCAGTGATCATATTTTTTATGTAATCAGCGTGTCCCGGAGCGTCAATATGAGCATAATGCCTTTTTTCTGATTGATATTCAGAATGATGAAGGGAGATAGTAATACCGCGAGCTTTTTCTTCGGGAGCTTTATCGATATCCTCGACTTTCTCTTCTTTTTCAATAAGACCTTTCATTTTAAGAACATGGGTAATCGCGGCAGTTAAAGTAGTTTTGCCATGATCAACATGTCCGATAGTCCCGACGTTAAGATGCGGTTTTGTTCTTTCGAACTTTATTTTTTCTGCCATATTATTTTTAAGCCACTAAGGTATAGTCACTAGCCACTGGATTATATATTAAATTTATAAACCCTATTGGCTAAACCCCAAACCCCATTGGCTGATTTACGACTTTTTAAATTTATTAATTTTATTGATAACGACAATTTAAATAATAGTAAATTAATTAAAATATGTCAACTATTACTTTGAATTATGAAACTCTTGTTTTGCAAACAGTAAAGAAAAGATTCTTCTGAAATCTAAACGGAAGCGCAGAATTTGCGAAGCAAATTCGTGAGCGGATTGAAGAAGAATTTTTTCTTTACTGTTTGCGGCCTAGTTTTGTAATTTAAAGAACTATTACACGAATTCTATAATTGCCATTTTTGATCCGTCATTTTTTCTTATCTTTCCTCCTTTAATTATCCTGCAATAGCCTCCTTTTCTTTCTAAATATCTTGGAGCGATCTGATAGTATAATTTTTGCGCTGATTTTTTATTTAAACGAGATAAAACAATTCTTAAAGCGGATAAATCTTGTTTTTTGGCGATTGTAATAAATTTCTCGGTTAAAGGTTTAATTTCTTTAGCTTTTGCTTCCGTGGTTTCTATCTTTTCCCTGATAATAAGATTTCCAATCAAACCTTTTAAAAGGGCTTTGCGTTGCCCTTTTGCCCTATGAAATTTTCTTCCTGATTTTAAATGGCGCATAATTATTTTTTGCTCTTTTTTGTTTTTTTCTCTACTGCTTTTTCTTTTAATTTTATTTCTTTTCCGTCAGAATCGGAAATTTCAATATTTGAAATTTTTTCAAGATGATCTTTTAAAACATTGGCTGTTTTATGAAGCGCGTTTGAAGGAGTAATGCTGCCATCAGTTTCAATTTCTAATTTTAATCTATTATAATCGGTTTTTTCTCCAACGCGCATATTTTCAATAATAAAATTAACATTTATAATCGGAGTGAAAAAAGCGTCAATCATAATAATTCCAACTGATAATTTTTCTGTTTTTCTGCTTTCTACCATTGAATATCCAAGCCCTTTTTCAATAGTCAATTCCATATCAATTTCAGCGGTTTTCCCGGTTAAAGTAAGAATATGAGCATCCGGATTAATAATTTCAATTGATGAATCAATTTCAATATCTCCGGCTGTAATTTTCTTTTCTCCTTTAGCTTTTAATGTAAATACCCTGGGTTCATCGGCATAAAATTTAAATCTGATTTTTTTAAGATTTAAAATTATTTCCACCATATCTTCTTTAACTCCCGGTATTGTTGAAAATTCATGCTTTACTCCTTTGATTTTTATCTGAGTAATCGCGGCTCCGGGCAATGAAGAAAAAAGCGCTCTTCTTAAGGCATTTCCCATAGTTAAGCCGTAACCCGAATAAAGGCCTTCAATTTCAAAAAATCCGTGCGTATCTGTTTCTGAAACTTTTTTTATTTTTACTGTTTCGCTAAGATAATGATATTCCATATTTATTAATTTAAAATGAAAAATAAATATAAAATCTTAAAATTATTTAAATAATTTTAAGATTTATTCATTTTTAATTTTAATTTGTCATTTTGATTTTTGATTTTTCAACTTTTAATTTTTCTATCTGCTGTAATAATCTACGACTAAATTTATATTAAATATTTGATTAGAAATTTCTATTGGAATTTTCTTTATTTTACTTTCAATTTTATCAGCGTCAAGAGAAATCCAATCAGGCGCGTCGTATTTATTTATAATATTAGGCAAATCTTTAAAAATCAAGAGTTCTTTTGAGGACGGTTTGATTGAAATGACATCTCCAATTTTTGTTCGATAAGAAGGAATCGTTACTTTCTTTCCGTTTACCATAAGATGTCCGTGCCCAATATATTGCCTCGCGACAATTCTTGACGAAGCAAGTCCCGATCTAAAAACCGCATTATCAAATCTCATTTCTAAAATACTTATTATAGCTTGAATCATTGATTTTGATTTTGAAGCTTCTTTAAAAATTCTTACCATTTGCAATTCTTTCAAGCCATAACTTACTTTAATTTTTTGTTTTTCCAAAAGCTGCTGTCCGAATTCAGATAAAGCCCTGCGCCTGCTTTTACCATGAATACCGGGTCTATACGGTCTTCTTATCATAGCGCATTTTTGAGAATTACAACGATGCCCTTTTAAAAAAAGTCTTACTCCTAACGCTCGTTCTTTTTTTTCTTTTGCTTTAATAATCATATTTTATACCCTCCTTACTTTTGGCGGTCTTGGACCATTATGCGGAATCGGCGTCACATCTTTAATTGATAAAATATTAAATCCTTGATTAGCCAAAGATTTAATTGATGAATCTCTCGCGCTCCCGACTCCTTTTATAATAATTTCAATATTTAAAAAACCTAATTTTTTCAATTTTTCCGATATGGCCGCCACCATTTTCGAAGCGGCAAACGGAGTCGCTTTTTTCGGACCGGAAAATCCCAAAGAACCAGCCGTAACCCAAGCAACAACATTACCATTTTTATCAGTTGCGGTTAAAATAGTGTTATTATAAGTAACAGTAATATATATTACTCCAGTATCAATCTTCTTTCCGGCTGGTTTTTCTTTTTCAGAAGTTTTTTTAGTTATCGCGGCTTCTAATTTTTCCTCTTCTTTAAAAACCTCTTCTTTTGTTTTTTCTATAACTTTTTTTTGTCCCATATTATTTAAGATCTGTTTTTCTTCTTCCACTGCCAACTGTTTTCCTTACATTGCCGCGAACAGTGCGAGAATTAGTTTTTGTCCTCTGTCCTCTTAACGGCAATCTTCTTTCATGCCTGTTCCCGCGATAACATTTTATTTCTTTTAATCGATTAATATTCCCCTTCACAATCTGTCTTAATTCTCCTTCAATTTTATAATTTTTTTCAATAACCTCTTTTAATTTGCTTAAATCTTCCTGAGTTAATTCTTTTGTTCTTTTATCCGGACTAATATTGACGATCTTCAACATTTTGATAGCCGAAGCAGGCCCTATACCATAAATATAAGTTAATGAAATTTCTATTCTTTTTTCGTCTGGAATATTTATACCTACTAAGCGCATAATATAATAAATTTATCCTTGTCTTTGTTTATGTTTTGGATTTTTCTTGCAAATAACATAAACTCTTCCTTGACGTCGGACAGTTTTACAATTTTGACATATTTTTTTTACGGAACTTTTTACTTTCATAGATTTATAATCTTCTAATAATTCTTCCTCTCTTCCCATCGGGACTCAATTCAAGTAGCACCCTGTCTCCGGGCAAAACTTTAATATAATTCAATCTCATTTTGCCGGCTAAATAAGCTAAAACTTCTTCTCCTGTTCCTATTTTAACTTTAAATGTTAAAGAAGGGAGAGCTTCTAAAATAATTCCTTCAATCGGTTTTTCTTTGCTCATGTAATGAAATATATTAGATGACTAATTTAAAGATGTCAATAATCACCCATCTAAATCATCTGTATATTTTTATGCAAAAGATAAACTTATTATAAGTGATTAAAATTTTCTTCAATAATATCCCGGCGAAGCCTACTTTCTCATCCGCCGAAGCAGAAAATATCATTGGCGCTTATCGCTTTTACTTTCGTGTTCGGAATGGAAACGAGTAGTGCACGATAAGCTAAATCACCGGGAAATCACTGAAGAAAATGTTATTTACTTTGAATTACGAAACTCCGATTTTGCAAATAACAGGCAAAAATATCTTTCTGAAACCTTAACGGAAGCGCAGGATTTGCGAAGCAAATCCGTGAGCGGGTTGAAGAAAGATTTTTTTGTCTGTTATCTACAGAAAAAATAATCTTATAAAAATAAATAGTTTACCTAACTTATTGAATTCTGAAAAAACGCATAATTAATTATATGCGGAATTTCAAGAAAAAAAATCTGACTTATTAGTACTCCTTGGCTAAAATCCTTGCGAACCTTACACCTAGAGCCTATCAACGTGGTAGTCTTCCACGAGTCTTGAAACCTAATCTTGGGATAGGCTTCGCACTTAGATGCTTTCAGCGCTTATCCCTTCCGAACATAGCTACCCGGCGCTTCACCTGGTGGCAAAGCCGGTAGACCAGAGGTTCGTTCAACCCGGTCCTCTCGTACTAGGGTCAACTTCCCTCAAGTTTCAACGCCTGCAACAGATAGAGACCAACCTGTCTCACGCAAAATTTCAATTATTACTAATTGCCTGGACTATACCACTTTCTTTATTTTAATAAAGAAAATCGACGTTTTATAAAATCTTTAAAGATTTTATCT
>JBBTRJ010000046.1:0-6356 GCA_038065215.1 Patescibacteria group bacterium | reverse complement strand
CACTCTCTATGTATATAAAATTATACACATTTATTAATTATTGTCAATATCATTAATAGTACATTCAACTCTGAAACGCAACACCTGTTAGATTTTAGATTATAGAATACTTGATAGGGTATTTTCCAACTAAGGCGTTTTCTTGGACAAGAGCTGAGAAGATACTCGACTCGCCATCATTGATTTTTGCGATAAATATACTTTAAATTACGAAATGTTTATTTTGCAGACAATATAATAAAATGGTTTTTCTGAAATCTAGATAAAAGCGCGAGATTTGTTTTGCAAATCCGTAAGCGAATTGAAAAAAAACATTTCATTATATTATCCGCAGTTTGGTTTTGTAATTCAAAGTAAATATAATGCGGATTATCCCCTCCTTCTGCCGTGGAATGACTTATGAATTTCCCGAAGCTCTTTATTTGTCAAATGGGTATAAATTTGAGTTGTCGAAATATTGGCATGACCCAAAAGTTCTTGAACAGAACGCAAATCCGCTCCGCCGATTAAAAGGTCTGTTGCAAACTGATGTCGCAATTGATGCGGAGAAATTTTTCCCATAATGCCAGCCTTACGAACATAAAAATTCACTAATCTTTGGATTGTTCGCGGTAAAATTCTACCAATTATTTTCGGGTTTTTTGATTTTGTTAAACTTATAAAAAGCGCTTCTTCGGCATCGCTTCGCTTGGCTAAATAATTTTTTATTGATTTTTTAGCGCTATTCGAAAGAAAAACAACGCGAAGCTTATCTCCTTTTCCGCGCACCGTTATTTCGCCGCGGTCAATATCAATATAACGGTTCAACCCGCAAAGCTCGGAAATACGAAGCCCCGTTGAAAACAAAGTTTCTAAAATCGCCTTATCGCGGAGATTTTTCAAATCATCACCGCTTGGCGCGGCTAAAAGCCTTTCCATATCTTTATATTCCACAATTTCAATTTGTCGAGATGGAATCTTCGGCAGCTCAATCATATCCGGAGATAAGACATTATATTCGTTTTTTATTAAAAATTTCAAAAAATTCCTCAAAGCGATAACATAATAAGCCTGAGTGGTTTTTCTAAAATATTCGCCTTTAATAGTCTTTGATCTCGCCAAATAAAGGCGAAAATCCCGCACCACATCAATATTAATATCTTTTTCAGTTTTTATATCGCCGAATTTGAAAAATGCTTTTAAATAACGCTTATAATTTTCATGGGTTTTCGGCGATCTATTTTTCTCTATTTCAAGATAATTAAGATAATTTTTAAAAAGAGTTTGAATGTCTGGCATATAATGTATATTTTACGAAATATTTTATAACAGATATTAATCTGTCGTAAAATATATTAATTAATTGTGCGACAAAATTTATGGAAAATAAAGCGCACGCCATTGACAAATTAAAAAATCTGAGTATACTTTAACAATAAATCAAGTATGCCCCGAAAGGGGTTTTTTGATTGAATAAAATTATAATATATGAATAAACGCATTAAATATCTGCCAATATTGATAGCAATTATATTCAGTAATTCGATTTTTACTCCAAATCTTAGCACAAAGGCTGATTTTGAAGGAAATTTAATCGATTTTAATAATTCTGACGCCTTAGTCGCAGAATATAAAACCGATATTCCTCAAAATAAAAATAGGGTAAAATTATTAGAGCCGGAACAGATTAAAATTTGGATAACGGCTTATTCCAGCACTCCGGAAGAAACAGACAGCACTCCGTTTATCACCGCCTCCGGCAGTCATGTCAGAAATGGCGTAGCCGCTGCTAATTTTTTGCCGTTCGGAACAAAATTCCGCATTCCAGAGCTTTTCGGCAATAAAGTTTTTGTTATTGAAGACAGAATGCATTCAAGATTTTCAAACAGAGTGGATATTTGGTTTGAAACCAAAGAAAACGCTAAAAAATTCGGCAAACAATTCGGTAAAATAGAAATTTTGTAATTTCTTTAATTTACGCATTCAACGCCAAATCTAACAATATTTCTTCATATTCCATTTTTCCGCTTTTCACCGCCACATCATAATCCGCGAATTTTTTAATCAAAGCCGGCTGATTAGAGGAAAAACTTGATAGAAAATTAAAAATTTTCGCCGGATCTTCATTTTCTAATAAAAATTCCAGATTTTCCAATTTTTGCGCCAAAGAACGGCTGAAAGAAAAATTTTTAATCTTTATAAAAAAATCTGATGAGCTGATCGGCTTATAATAATCAATAATTTTTTTCAAATCATCGGCGCTGAAAGATTTTTTATCCAAAAGTGAAAATTTATCCAATTCATTGATTAATCCCCAAGAATCTCCGATAAAAACATCGGCTAAAAATAAAATTGCCCTTGGTTCAAGATTAATCCCTCTTTCTTCTGATTTTTTCTTTATAAAAAATTCCAGTTTATCGTCTTTAAAATTTTCAAATTCTTGAGCTAATGACGGTTTTTTCAATAAAAAATCAAAAGTTTTTATCGGCGCCTTGTTGCTTAAAATAATAAATGTTGTTTTTTTATCTTCAAGATTTAATTTTAAAAATTCAGCCGTTTTCTTCTGATTTTCTTTTGAAACCCACTCAAAAATATCTTCTATAACCGCCAATTTTTCGCTTTCAAAAAGCGAATCAGCCAAAGAAAATTCCTGAAGCCGTAAAAATTCATCGTCTCCGTTATTTTCCGCAAAATCAAACTTGCCAATATTTAAAGCCATATGCTTTTTTTTATATTGATCTAAAATTTCATTTAACTTTTTTCGCCGACAATAAGAATCAGGCCCGTATAAAAATATAATCATTATTTATTTTGTATTGCAGCTTTTATAAATTCCCTGAATAATGGGTGCGGCTTGAACGGGCGGGATTTGAATTCCGGATGAAATTGACTGGCAACAAAAAATGGATGTTTTTCTTTGGAAAGTTCAATAATTTCCATCAAGCGCTTATCCGAAGAAAAGCCGGAAAAAACTAAGCCTTTTTTAGCAAGTTGCTCAATATATTCGGGATTTACTTCATAGCGATGGCGGTGGCGTTCGGAAATTAAAGGCAATTTGTAGGCAGTATAAGCGATTGTTCCTTTTTTAATTACCGCCGGATACGCCCCCAATCGCATCGTGGCGCCGTAATTTTTATTTTCCAAATGTTTCTTTTGTTCGCTTAAAATATCTATTACTGGAAATGGCGTTTGACTATCAACTTCCGTAGTATTGGCTTTTTTTAATCCGGCAATTGAACGGGAAAATTCCACCACTGCTAATTGCATACCATAACAAATTCCCAAAAACGGAATTTTTTTGGAGCGCAAATATTTGATAGCGGAAATTTTACCTTCAATTCCGCGGCTGCCAAAACCTCCGGGAATAATAATCCCGCCAAAATCAGAAAGTTCTTTTAATTTTTTCGGATTTTTTTCATAAACCTCCGCGTCAAGCCAGACAATTTCCGGCTTAATCTTAAAATAATAAGCCGCGTGCTTGACAGCTTCAATCACCGAAATATAAGAATCCGTTAAAATAAATCCGCCGCTGCCAAAATATTTTCCAACAATGCCGATTTTTACTCTTTTTTCAGCGGCACCCACCATTTTCGCCAACTGCTTCCATTTTTTCAAATCGCTACTTTTTGATTTCAACTTTAATTTTTCTAAAATATTCCGGCTTAAATTATCGCGTTCAAAATTTACCGGCACTTCGTAAATATTTTTAACATCCGGCGCGGAAATCACATCTTGCTCGGAAATACCGCAATTAAAAGCAATTTTATTTTTTCTTTTTTTATCCAAAGGAATAGCGGATCTCGCTATCACAATATCCGGCTGAATGCCGGCGGAATTCAATGTCCGAACAGCATATTGAGTCGGCTTTGTTTTCATCTCGCTGGCATCGCTTAAAATCGGCAAATAACTCAATAAAACCGTCAAAACATCATTTGGATTTTTAAGTTTTAACATCCTAATTGTTTCTAAAAACAAAACATTCTGGTATTCTCCAACCGTGCCGCCGATTTCCGTAATGGCAATTTCCGCTTTATTTTTTAAAGCCGCTTTGTTAATTCGACTGATAACTTCCAACGGTATATGAGGAACAACTTCAACGCACTTGCCTTCATATTCTAAATTTCTTTCTTTATTTATTACCGAAAGATAAACGCTGCCGGTTGTCATATAATTATCTTTCGATAAATCGCAATCTAAAAATCTTTCGTAATTGCCCATATCCTGATCGCATTCCGCGCCATCGTCTAAAACAAAAACTTCGCCGTGCTCGGTCGGATTCATAGTGCCGGCGTCAACATTGACATAGGGGTCGATTTTCAAAGCCGTTACTTCAAAACCGCGGGATTTCAAAATCCGGCCGATTGAAGCCGCGGCTATGCCTTTTCCAACTCCGGACATCACGCCACCCACCACAAAAATATATTTTATTTTTTTTATCTTTGGCATTTTGGACAAAAATGGCTAGATCTCCCCATCATCTTAACTCTTTTAATCGGTGTTTTACAGCGAAAACATGGCTCGTCTTCGCGCTGGTAAACTTTTTTAATTTTTCCGTATTTTCCGCTTTTGCCGGCCGTGTCGCGATAATCGCTTATTGAAGTTCCGCGAAGTTGAACGGCTTTTTCTAAAATTTGCTTCATCGCCAAAAATATTTCTTTTAATTCTTTATCGGTTAATTTATTTGCCAGTTTGAAAGGATGGATTTTCGCCTGCCATAAAATTTCATCGGCATAAATATTGCCGATGCCAACAATCACATTTTGATCCATCAAAACTTGCTTGATTTTTCGCTTTTGCAATTTTATTAACTTTACAAACTTTATAAACTTAAAACTCTTATCCAACGGCTCCGGACCTAAATTTGCCAAATCTGACGAATTTTCAATTTCTTCTTTCTCGCCAAATATTATTTTAGCAAATTTTCTTAAATCAGAAAGCCCGACCTGCCAGCCATTGTCTAAATAAATTATAAAATGAATATAATTATTAACTTTTTCCTCGAGCTTGCCTTTGATTAAACTTTTTACTTTGTTATTTATTATTTTCCATTTGCCATATAAAAGATGGCCGGTTAATTTTTGATGAATTAATAATAAATAATTTTTAGTTAAATAAATCAGAATATTTTTCCCGCGGCGTTTTACATCAATGATTTTTAAACCTTTTATTTGTTCTTCTAATTCCTTCGGTTTAGGTTTTTTGATTAATTTAGGCGCATCAAACCAAATATCAATAATTTTTTTATTGATAATTTTTTTCTTTAAATCGTTAACAATTGTTTGAACCTCGGGAAGCTCTGGCATATATTGGGATATGATTTAGAAAATAAGAATTATGATTTAGGAAATAAAAAATTTATTCTTAAATCTTAAATCATAATTCTTAAATAATAAAATTATTTTTATACCCCGCAACCTCCTCCACCGCCAGCATTCAAAGGCTTTGTTTTTGAAAGGATATTTTGATAACCAGAACTGCTTGAATAATCAGCTCCCAAAATTTCTTTAGGATCAATTTTATTCCACTCAACTCCTTTTTCTTGAAAATATTTTGCGATAGTCAAATAAGTGTCCGGAAACCAATAAGAATTAACAGCTAACGATATTTTATACATTTCAGATTCGCCTATTCCTTGGCTTGCCATTAATTCTAAAAGTCCCAACATTGCCATTCCGTGATTGCAATCCGGAAAATAAGTTGAATTGCCACAGCAGGGACGATAAATATTTTTTGAAACTTTTTCAACAAGCGCTTGCTGTTCGGCCGTTAGATTGATAAATTTATGTTTGCTATAATGGCCCATCGTATCGCCTTTTGCCAATGTCCAACCACCGGTTGAAGCGAAATTTTTCGCGCCCCCATATTTTGAATCAGTCATCGGCCCATTTTCTAAAATTGAATTTTTATTTCCCAATCCCAAAGCCCAAAATAAATTTAAAAGATAACCAGCGTTATCGCGATTAATTATAATATTACCGTTATTTTCTCCATAAAGCAGTTTTTTATTTTCTTCCGAAAGTCCCCCGCGCTGGCTATAAATTGCTTCGAATTTTTCCGCGTCAATCACGCCATTATCAATTAATTGTTTTCCTAAATTCCCCCATTTCACAGGCAACTCAACGCCAACCGAAGGAATGACTTTTTCTTCCAATGTTTGATTTTCTGAATTTACAATGTTCTGATTTTCATTTTTTTCAGGCAATGATTTTAAACCGGCGCCATAAACAAGCGCTCCTCCGATTAAAAGCGCTGAAATTAAAATTGACGCTGAAATCATTTTGTCGCCATTATTTTCTTGAGGCTTTTTAATTTCTTGATTTTCCATTATTATAGAATAATAATTAATATTTAATGAATTATCAATATATAAATTACAA
>JBBTRJ010000045.1:0-1100 GCA_038065215.1 Patescibacteria group bacterium | reverse complement strand
TTAGATTTCAGAAAAATCTTTTCTTTACTGTTTGCAAAACAGGAGTTTCGTAATTCAAAGTCATTTAATGTATAAAAAAAATAAATATGTTATCGGCATAGACGAGGTTGGCAGGGGAGCTTTAGCTGGGCCAGTTGTCGTTGCGGCATTAGCGTTGCCAAAAAAATTTAATCTGCCAATTGGCAGAATTAATTTTCAATTGTCAAAACTTAAAGATTCTAAAAAACTTTCTCCGCGCCAAAGAGAAGTTTGGTTTCAATATATTAAAGAATTATCACTATCCTATGGGATAGCGGCAGTATCTCCTAAGATTATTGATAAAATAAATATTTCACAAGCGGCAAATTTAGCGGCGACAAAAGCGCTTAAAAAACTTTTAACTGACAATAAACAACTCACAACTAATAACTATAAAGTGTTTTTAGATGGCGGACTTTATATAAAATCAAAAATTAAAAATCAAAATTTTATAAATTCAAATTTTAAAACTGTTATCAAGGGCGATGAGAAAATTCCGGCTATTTCTTTGGCGTCAATTGTCGCTAAAGTTTATCGCGACAAGTTAATGAAAAAACTGCATAAAAAATATCCGCGATACGATTTTATCAATAATGTCGGTTATGGGACAAAAAAGCATATTAAAGCCATTAAAAAATTTGGCCATTCTTCAATTCACAGAAAAAGTTTTAAAATAATTTTATAAATTTTGAATTACGAACGAGTATTTTTGCGTTTCCGTTAAAAACTTAGTCGGGGCGCTGAGAATCGAACTCAGACCTCATGTTCCCAAAACATGAATACTGCCACTATACTACGCCCCGACTAAGTTTTTAACCCTAAAACATATATACTGCCGGCATATTACAGCCCGTTAATTTAGAATTTTATCATTTATTTTCTTTACTTTCAAGATAATTTTTGTTAAATTATTTTTAATATTTGTCCCCATAGTTCAACGGATAGAACGACTCCCTTCTAAGGAGTAGATCTGGGTTCGATTCCTGGTGGGGGCATAAATATAAAAAATCCGATAATATTATCGGATTTTTTTATATTTATGCTGTATTGCTATGCTTTGCTCGAACCTACTTCGAACAGAA
>JBBTRJ010000044.1:9249-16844 GCA_038065215.1 Patescibacteria group bacterium | reverse complement strand
TTGGTATTGCGGGTGGGAATATTGGAATGAGTTTGGCGCAAAAAGTCGGCAAAGGCGCCGGCGCGTGGGCGGGGAGAAAAACTTGGGGTGGCATTAAGATGGGGACTGGAGGTTTATATAATAGAGCAATTGATAAAATGGGCTTAAGAGATAAATCAATTGAAGCGTCTAATGTAGCCGCTCAATCTGGAAGAATGGGAAAACTTTGGTATGGGCTCAAAGCTCGCACTTACGCAAATTTATCCGCTCCTACTGAAAGAGCTGTTGGGAAATATGAATCTGATGTGTCTAAGTTAACGATAACTCAGGCAATGGCTCAATCATCAACTGCGGTAGGCGCTAAGGCGGTGGCATTAAATGAATATTTAGCTAAAAATACGCACAAAATATTGCCGATGATGGTTGGGGGGGTTGATAAAAAGCAAGATTGGATTGCTACTAATTTGGGCGGAACAAAAAAAGAAGCTCTTTATAAACGTTATAATACTGATTATGGTGGCACAGAGAAAAAAATTGGTATGTCGGCAGAGGCGGCTGACGCGTATAATGCTAAAGATATGTCAAAATTTGGAACAGCGATGGATAAATTTATTGTGAAATTAAAGAAATCAGATGCTTTAGATACTGGGAAAGCATGGAAAAATATATTTGATTCGCCATCTGGGGATGCCGAGAAATTCGCAAAAGAAATTAGCAAATCTCTTGGTAAAAAGAATCCTCAATTAGTGTCTTCTTTGTTGCCCCATTTAGGCGGCGCGAAAGTAGTTAATAATTTTAGCAATATATATAAAGAATCATTAAAAGACGAAGGATTATCCGATGAATTAGAAAGATTTGAAAAAACAATCTTTAATAATTATAAGAATTTTGAAGGTGGTGCTCCGACAACTACGGAAACAGTTGCTTCAACAACGCCAAAATCTTAATTTATGCCAAACATTACCAAGCAACAAGCGATAAACAGATGGGACAAACTTCCGATGATTTTACGGGAGGCGATTTTTAGCGAGCGAAACGCGGATATTTTATGGAGTGTTTGCGGGGACCAGCATTTGCCGGATGATAAAATTCGTAATATTGCCAGTTTAACAGGCGATGTTTTGATGGGTTTTACCTACCCCGACGATTTGGCGAAAGAAATCAAGGAAGCGCTCGCGCTTAATCCGATAATTATTGATTCAATTATTAAGGAGGTAAATAATAAAATTTTTGCCCCAATTAGAAGCGAGATAAATAAGGCTTTGGCTTTGCCGATTTTGACCGAAGAAGAAATTGAAGCGGAAGAAGCGGCAGAAAAAGCTAAAGAAATCAAAGGTCCGATTGTTTCTGATATTACAAAAGAAATTCGCTATACAAAACCGGAGGGCATTGAAGCAGAGCCGATTAAAATTATTGGCGCTGAAAAAGGAGAAAAAGTTGTGATCTTAACGGGGGAATTGAATTTACCAGCTGACGGAGCGTCAAAAATTATTCAAGAAGGCCCGGTTATTATTCAAAAAGAAGAAGAGTTTAAGCCGGTTATGGGATCTAAAAAATCCTTGGGCGAATTGTTTGGATTTTTAGGGGCTTTGCCATTTGGCAAAGAAGTTAAAAAAGAAGCGCCGGTTGCGGCAAAAATTGAAATTGGAGGAAATAATAATAAATTAAAAGAAATTTTAGAATTAAAACCGGAAGCGAATTTTCCTCTGGATTTATTACATATTAAGTCGCCATTAATGACCAATGATTTACGACCAACAATTGACGATAAAAAAGAAAAACCAATTTTAATAACAATAGAAGATAAAAAGATTTTACTGCCGCAAGGAGCGGCAGAAACTCCGATGATAATAAAATCGATAGAAAATAAGGAAGAAATATTAAAATCATCGGTAAAAGAAAAACCGAGCGAAGAAAAAGAAAAAATAAAAGTGGTACATTATTCAGATTTAAAAACTTTAATTCAACCGATCAGCGATATTAAAGCTGAAATAAAACCGGAGATAAAGCTTGAGGCAAAGCCAGAAGCGAAACCTTTTGAAATTAAAATAGGGACTTTCCAAATAGAATCTTCAAAAATAGAGCCAATTAAAGAAATTCCGAAAGAAAAAGAGAAAGTGAAAATTGTTGATTTTACCGCGGAAGCAATAATCCCGAAAAAAACTGAAATTATACAAGATATTGCGCCGAAAGCAGAGATTATTATTGGGAATATTAATATTCCCAAACCTTCTATCATAGAAAAAAAACAAGATAAAATTGAACAATCTTTTATAGAGCTGGAAAATCAAAAAAATAATCAAGAGGAGCCAAGGAAGAAAAAAGGATTTTTCGGATTTTTATTTAGAAAAAAAATAACAGCTGATAATCAAATAAGCCAGCCATCAGAAGTAATCAATGAAAAATTTGCCGTGGAAAAAGAAAATAAGCAGGCGGCAGATATTAATGCCGATGAACAAGTTATAAAATTAATCAAAAATCAAATTGAAGCGAAAAAATAGTTTATGATTTTAAATAAAAAATGCAATTCCAAATTCCACAATTTATTGAGGTTGAGGCGAAGATAGTCGGACCTTTGACATTAAAGCAATTTATGTATTTGGCTGTTGCCGGAGGCATAAGTTTTGCGGCATTTTTTATTTTTCAGGCCTGGCTTTGGATTTTAATTACGATGTTCGTTGGGATTATTGGCATCGCATTGGCTTTTATAAGATATAACGGCCAGTCGCTGCCGAAAATAATGCTTTTCGCTTTCGGATTTTTCTGGAAGCCGAGGCTTTATATTTGGCAGAGAATGCCGGAAATGCGCGCTTTGGAAATTCCCGAATTTAATGTTGAAGCGAAAAGAAAAAGTTTGAAAGAATATTTTAAGCAAATGCCGAATGTAAAAAAGCTTTGGATGGATTTGATGACCAGTAGGGGGCCGATAGCTAAAAGGGAAAAAGGCGTTCCATCGCTTATTAAGCCGTCGAAAGAAAAAATCGCAACTTTCAGAAAAATCACCGGAGAAAAAGAAATTGCTCGCCGCGTTGATTTCAGGTAAAATATATTTATGGCAAAACAAGAAAGTATCGCAACACAACAATTTGTCGATGTGGTTGATATAAAAGACGGAACGGTTATTTTGAAAAACGGAGCGGTCCGCAGAATTTTGATGGTTTCGGGAATTAATTTTGATATCAAGTCCGAAGAAGAGCAAAATATTATCATTTATTCTTTCCAGAATTTTTTAAATGCTTTGGATTTTTCCTGCCAAATTGTCATCCATTCAAGAAAAATGAATATTGAAGGCTATCTTGATAATTTAGCCAAAAAGCAGGAGACGGAAGAAAATGAACTTTTAAAAAATCAGATTTCAGAATATATAGAATTTATCAGGTCTTTTGTTGAGCAAAATGCGGTAATGGATAAGACATTTTTTGTAGTGGTGCCTTATGAATCAGTTCAAATTTCCAAAGTCGGAGCGGATATTTTGTCGAGTTTGAAATTTTGGGAGAAAAAATCGGCAAAAACGGAAAAAGAAAAAAAAGATGAGGGAATTGAACAAAAAATAATGCAAGTAAACCAAAGAGCCGAGCAAGTGGTAAATGGATTAAGTCAAGTCGGCTTAAGGGTTGTCGCTTTAAACACTGAAGAATCAATTGAATTGTTTTATAATCTATATAATCCCGCGGCAATTGAAAAAAAAGAATTAAAAATAGCCAAAGAATAAAATGGAAAAAATTAAAATTGAACAATCTTATACGCCTTCGGAAAAAGATGTAAGAGATGTGATCGCTCCGGCGGCTTTGGAAAATAATCCTAATTATTTGAAATTGGGAGATAAATATTTGAAAACGATTTTTATTTTCACTTATCCGCGCTATCTTTCCGGGGGGTGGTTTAATCAAGCGATAAATTTTCCGGAATTAATGGATGTATCGATTTTTTTCCATCCGGTTGATACAGTTTTAGCGCTTAAAAATCTTCGCAAAAAAACCGCTCAAATCGAGGCGCAACTTATGGAAAGAGAAGAAAAAGGGCTTGTGAGGGAACCAAAGCTTGAAATCGCTTTGCAAGACATAGAAGCTCTTCGCGATACTTTACAGCAAGGAAGAGAAAGATTATTTAATGTGGGAGTATATATTACGATTCAGGCTGATTCTTCAGAGGAGCTTGCAAAATTGGAAGGGAGAATAACTTCATTGTTCGAGGGACAGCTTATTTACACCAAGCCGGCGACTTTTCAGCAGATTGAAGGGTTTTCCAGCAATTTGCCGCTTTGCCAGGACAAGCTTTCTGTTTGGACGCCGCTTAATTCCGGCCCGGCTGCTTCAATATTTCCTTTTGTGTCGCTTAATTTAACTTCTGATGAAGGGGTTTTATACGGCATTAACCGCCATAATAATACTCTTATTATTTTTGATCGTTTTTCTCTGGAAAACGCCAATCAGGTTGTTTTTGCGAAATCAGGTTCCGGAAAATCTTTTGCTTCAAAACTTGAAATTTTCAGATCATTGATGATGGGAGTTGATGTGTTGGTAATTGATCCGGAAAATGAATATGAGCGGCTTGCCAATACAGTGGGCGGAAGTTTTTTTAAAATTTCTTTGACATCGGAAAGCACGGTTAATCCTTTTGAAATTCCAATTATTCCAAAAGGCGAAGATCCGGCGGATGTTTTCAAATCCCATATTTTAAATTTAATCGGATTATTAAAATTGATGCTCACTAATATTACTCCGGAAGAAGACGCGGTTTTGGACAGAGCGATATCTGAAACTTATGCCAGCCGCGGAATTACTCCTGAAACGCAGGATTTTGCCGGTATTGATCCGCCGCTTTTGGAAGATTTGGAAACTGTTTTGATGAATATGGAAGGCGGACGGGGAATGGCGGAAAGGCTTTATAAATTCACCAAAGGCACTTATGCCGGATTTACCAATAGGCCGACGAATGTTGATTTAAGAAACAGGATGATTGTTTTTTCAATGCGCGATCTTGAAGAAGAGCTTAGGCCAATAGCGATGTATATTATTTTGAATTTTATTTGGAATTTAATCAGGGCGGAGCTTAAAAAGCGTATTATGGTGATAGATGAAGCATGGGTGATGATGAAGTATCAAGACAGCGCGTCATTTTTATTCGGTTTAGTGAAACGTTGCAGAAAATATTTTTTGGGAGTGACAACAATTACTCAAAATGTCGAAGATTTTTTGAATTCTCCTTATGGTAAGCCGATTATCACAAACTCATCTTTACAGCTTTTGCTCAAGCAGGCGCCGGCGTCTATGGAAATTATCGCTAAAACTTTTGATTTGTCGGAAGCGGAAAAAAGTTTGTTGCTTGAGGCAAATGTCGGAGAAGGATTATTTTTCGCCGGTTTGAAACACGTGGCAATTTCCATTAAGGCGTCGTATTTTGAAAACCAGATTATTACGACAAATCCGGAGGAGTTATTGGGGGAATAAATTTATGGAACAAGAAAAAAAAATTTCATTGCCAGAGGGTATAATTATGGTGTTGCTTACCGGAAGCGCGGATTTATTTGGGATGTTCAGCGGTGCAGCTTTTGCCATTCCTGTAATCGGGCAGGCCTTAGTAATAGCCAGTTTTTTTGTTAGTTTGAGCGTTTGGGCGATAATCCAATTTTGGCTTATAATGAAAGGAGTGGGAACACAGCAATTATGGTATGGTGGCGGAAGCATACTTGATATTTTTTCCGGTGGAGTTATCCCAGCTCAAACACCGATGATTTTATTGACTATTTTTTTGGCTAATAATCAAAAATTAGAAGCTATAACAACCGGAGCGGTGAAGGGAGCAGTTATGGGAATAGCAAAAGGCGGCGTTGCGGGCGCGGTTGCCGGAGCCACAAAAGGAGCCGTACAAGAAGTGGTTAAATAAAAATCGCGTATATGTTATAATTTTTAAAATGTTGTTTTATAAATTAAAATTTTTTATATTTCTTTTTTTCGTTGTTGGTTTTTTATTTTTTAATTTTGCTAATGCCCAAACCGTGACGCAAACAACAAGCAGGCCTCAATTTATGGTTTCTTGGCAAGCGCAAAGCTATGCGCCTTCATGGTATCAAGGAAAAATTTTTCCGACCAAGGGAAGCCGAATTAATGTTGTTTTTGAATTGGTTGATGGCGGGAAAATCGCCGACTTATCTAAATTAAAAGTCCGCTGGTATCTTAATGACAAATTAGTTTTAAATGAAAAAAACGGACTTGGCATTAAATCATATTTTTTTCAAGCAAATGATTATGCCGGACAAGATGCGGAAATAAGAATTGCGATTATTGGCTATAAAGGAGGCGAACAAATCGGCAAAATTATTACAATACCGATTGCTTATCCGGAAGCGGTGATAGACGCGCCATATTCAGATTTACAAATAAATAGAGGAACCACTTTATTGGGCGCGTATCCGTTTTTCTTCAATGTGTCGGATTTAAAAAATCTTTCTTTTAATTGGAACGTTAATAATCAGGTTGCTGAAGTTAATGACATTAACCGTCAGCAAGCGTTAGATTTGAATATAGACCAAAAAGCTCCTTCAGGATTTATTGCCGACATTAAATTGACAGTCAGAAATTTATTAGACGAAATGTCATTCGCGAGCGATAATGTTAAATTGAATATAAAATAAAACAATCGCGAATAATTTAAAAATTATTGACAAAGAAGTTTATTCTAAGATAAACTTGTAAATATGAATAATATCATAGGATTAAAAGAATTAAGGGAAAATATTGATACTTTTATAACTCAAGTAAATAATGGGAAATCTTTTATCGTGGTTAGAAAATCAAAGCCGGTCTTTAAGCTTTCCCCGTTAAATATTGAAGAAGATTCAGAATGGGAAACCTTAATTGATTTTACAAAAATTAAAAAAGGCGGCATTAAAATTCAAGATATGCTTTCCAGATTATAGACGAGACCTTGCGAAAGAAATTATGGATAAAATCAATAAAGTTTTACAAAAATTAGCGGAAAAAGAACGCACGGCAATTAAAGATATTTTATTTAAATTAATTAAAGGAGAAACAAGTAGTTTTAACATTAAAAAATTAAAAGGAAGAGATGATATTTTTAGAATTAGAAAGGGCAATTTTAGAATTATTTACAGATTTAACGATAAAAAACAAATATATATTTTGGCGATAGAGAGAAAAAATGAAAATACTTATAAAAATTTATAAAATGAAAAAATCTTTTAAAATATTTTTATTAAGTTTTGTTGCGATAATATTTGTTTTTAGTTTTGCAAGTGTTGTTTTTGGGGCTTCGACCAATATCGCTTGCGATAAATATAAATATCCGTGGTGCGATGCGAAAGACTTGGAGGGAAAAAGCGGATTAATTAATACAATTTATAATTATTCTTTAGTTTTGGTTGGGATTGTCGCTTTGGGAGCCATAATTTATGGTGGAATTTTGTATACTATGTCAGCCGGCAATCCTTCTGGTCAAACTGAAGCCACTCAATGGATTACCGGCGCGATTTGGGGATTAATTCTTCTTTTAGGCGCCGCTCTTTTGTTTAATACTATTAATCCGGAGATTGTGAGCTTAAATTTGCCGAAGTTGGAGAAGGTGAATATACCACCGCCAGCAACAACACCAACACC
>JBBTRJ010000044.1:0-9149 GCA_038065215.1 Patescibacteria group bacterium | reverse complement strand
AATAATGCAAATATGAATAAAAAAACTTTAATAATTATTGCTGCTGTTTTTGGAGTAATTGCTGTTTCTTTTGGCGTTTATTTTGCCATTAAAAAAACGAAAGAAATTATTACTCCTCCGGAGAGTAGTGTTTCGTCGGGATATTTTGGCAGAGGCGTTTCGGAGATTCCAGTTTCCGGTATTTCTGCGGAGAAAAAAGAAAAGCTTCAGGTTATCAGCGACCAAACAGCTTTTGATTATTGGACAACCGGCGATTTTTTGAATAAAAACGCCACCACAACCGCGACTTCCACTATTTTATCGGACACCAGCAATCAAATTTTTTATTTTAATGAAAGCGGGCAGATTTTAAAAATTATTGACAATAAAGATGATGAGATGATAAGCGACAGGATTATTGAAAATATACAATCAATTGAAGCCAATAAAGACGGTTCGTTGGTGATTGTAAAATATGGGGCTGATAATAATTCTCCGCTATTTGAAATTTTTGATATTGGGAAAAAAGTTTGGACTATTTTTGAGAATATATCAGTTTTGACTTTTTCTCCGGATGGCAATCAGATCGCTTATTTGGAAAAAACGGCCGGTAATTCAGTAATTAGCAATTTAGTAATTAAAGATTTAATTAGCAAGAAGCCAAAAACAACAAAGATTATTTCTTTTAACCAAAAAGATTTTAATTTGAAATGGCTGTTGGCCGACAAGATTCTTTTAACGCCGAAGCCTTCTTATCAGGCAGAGGGAGAAATTTGGGCGGTTGATATTAAGAAAAAAACAATAAATCTTTTCAGCGGCGATGCCGGAATTATGGTTAATTGGGCGAAAGACGGCAGTATTGGATTAAAAATGAGTTCGAACCAGAGAGAAGAAGGAAGTTTAAATTTAATTGGAAATGACGGGGCGATTAAAGCAATTTTGGATTTTTTCACATTGCCGGAAAAGTGTTTTGCGAGTTTGGTAAAAATTTATTGCGGCCTTTCGCAAAGCCAAACAGTGATAAAAAATCCGGCATTGCCTGATGATTATTTGAAGAAGGCCGTTTATTACAGCGATTATCTTTATGAAATCAATGTTTTGACAAATTCTTTTTCATTAATTTTCAGCGATCCGAATTTTAATATTGATTTTTCCCGACTATCATTATTTAATAATAATTTGATATTTATAAACCGATATGATAAAAAAGTATATAAATTAGCGCTATAAATTTTGAATTGCGAAACTAAACTGCAAATAACAGGCAAAAAGATTTTCTTCAATCCGCTCACGGATTTGCTTCGCAAATCCTGCGCTTCCGTTTAGATTTCAGAAAAATCTTTTTGCCTGTTATTTGTAAGATCAGAGTTTCGTAATTCAAGGTATAGAAATATAAATATTTATGAAAAATGAAAAAACATTAGTTTTGATAAAACCCGATGCCATTCAAAGATCGCTGGTCGGAGAAATTATAAAGCGCTTGGAAAGAGTGGGATTAAAATTAGTAGCTGTTAAAATGAATATTCCGTCGGGAGATTTTATTGAAAAACATTACACGCTTAATCCGGAGTGGCGCAGGATAACCGGCGAGAAAACAATTAAAAGTTATCGCGATAAAGGACTGAACCCGCCATATGACGATCCTTATAAGGTGACGGAAATTATTCTTAATAATATGAAAAAATTTATGGCATCGGGACCTGTCATTGCTATGGTTTGGCAAGGGCTTCATGCTATTAAGCTCACAAGAAAATTAGTCGGAGGCACTGAGCCTTTTACTTCTGATGTCGGGACTATTCGGGGAGATTTTGTATTAGATTCTTATCAATTATCAGATGCGGACGGAAGAGCTATTCGAAATTTAGTCCATGCTTCCGGTTCAATAGAAGAAGCGATAAAAGAAATTGATTTATGGTTTAAGCAAGATGAAATAATAAAATATAAACTTATCTCGGAACAAATTTTATACGATATTAATTTAGACGGCATATTGGAATAATTTTATTTATTGTTCTTGACATTGAAATTTAATTTGTTAATATAAGATAAATATCCGCAGAAAATGGGCAAATAAAATAAGACCCATTGAGGAATAATTATTTTTTTATTCGTCTGCGGCTCAATAAAAATATTAGAGCCGTTTTATTTTCTAAAATATAAATTATGCTTACTAAACAACAAAAATCTCAGCAAATTGAAGAAGCCAAAAAAATTATCCAAGACAATAAAACATTGGTTTTTATTGATTTTACCAGTACAGTTGTGGAAGATATGAAAAAATTGCGCCGAGCTTTGCTTGGAATCGGCGGTAAAATGAAAATAATAAAGAAAAAACTTTTAAGAGTCGCTTTTAAAGAGAGCAATTTAGATTTTGATCCAGAAAAATTTGATTCTCAGGTTGCGACAATTTCAGCTCAAAAAGACATTTCCGAACTTGCCGGTCCGATTTATAAATTTTCCAAAGAAACAAAAAATAAGAATTTTAAAATTTTAGGAGGATATGATTTGATGGAAAAAAGTTTTATTGACGCGGAGATGGTAAAACAGATAGGGCAATTGCCTTCAAGGGAAATTTTGCTTGGCAGAGTTGTTGGAATGCTTGTTTCGCCGATTAGAATGTTTTTATATGTGTTAGATCAAAAATCGAAACAAACGGTCGAAAATAAATAAATTATATAAATATGACAGAAAAATTTAACGATATAATTGAAAAAATTGAAAAAATGACAGTTGTCGAACTTGCTGAATTAGTTAAAATTTTAGAAGAAAAATTCGGCGTATCAGCGGCGGCAATGGCTGTCGGCGGCGGAGCAACGGCTGGAGCCGGAGAAGCGGCGATTGAAAAAACCTCTTTTGATGTTATTTTAAAAGTATTTGGAGAACAAAAAATCAATGTTATTAAGGTTGTCAAAGAAGCCACTGGGCTTGGCTTGAAAGAAGCTAAAGATTTAGTTGAAGGAGCTCCAAAACCGGTAAAAATCGGATTAAAGAAAGAAGAAGCGGAAGAATTGAAAAAGAAATTAGAAGAAGCCGGAGCAACTGTTGAAATTCAATAAAAATAAAAAGCGCCTTTTCAAAAGGGCGTTTTTTATTTTATAATAATTTTAATAAGAATAGAAATAGTTTGCGTCTTTAGCTCAGTGGCAGAGCATTGCATTCACATTGCAAGGGCCGTAGGTTCGATCCCTACAAGACGCACCAAGACACAACTCAACGGCTTTTTGAGAGTCAATTTGCGGGCGACATAAAGTGCCATCCGTCCTTTTATTAATTTCAAAAGGTGTATAATTACAGCGCTAAAATTTATTTCCTTACAAATGCTTCTTTTGGGGATAAGAAAGAGGCGCGTCTGGCTGGCCAGAAGCCGGAGATTAGACCAATTAAACTTGAAGATGCAAGAATAAGGCCGACAAACCATAGCGGAGTAATAAAAAGTTCAAACGGTTTTCCTCCGAGTCTTGTCGCTAAAAGGCTTAAACCGAAATTTGCAATTTGGCCGATTCCGACTCCTAAAATAATTCCGCCTATTCCTCCTAAAAATCCCATCACAGAAGATTCCATTAAAAATAAATTTTTAACATCGCGATCAGTGGCGCCGAGCGATTTAATAATGCCGACTTCATAAGTTCTTTCAAGAAAACTTACAACCATAGTGTTAAACATTCCAACGGCCGCAACAATTAAAGCGGCAACGCCAAAAACTCCTAAAACTATAGTGATTATTCTCATTACTTTTGTTGCTTGTTTAACCAAGTCGATTCTGGCAGAAATTATAAAGCCTTTTTCAAGCAGTTTATCGCGAAGAGCTTCAATACTATTAATATCTTTTGCTTTAACCAATATGCGCTTGAAAAAAGGAGGTTCTTTTGTAAGAAAATCTTCCGGAATAATGGCAAATGGGAGCTGTGATTCATCAGTAAAGACACCTTTTAATTTTAATGGTTCTTTAGTCGCGCTTTCTTCAATTTCAATATTTTTTTCATTTTGATAGAATACCTTAAAAGAGAATTCTTTATATAATGATTCTTGAATTTGCTGATTTGTTTTCTGATCAGTTCCAGTTAATTTAACAGCTTGACTGGAAATTATAACCGCTGGTTCTGATTCTGAAAAAGATGAACCGATATCCGGAATTTGCCCCGACAGTCTGAAATAATTAGGTTTGACTATTTTTATTAACAATGATCCGAATTGATCATTAATTTTTATTTCTCCGGTAAATTCTGCAATAGGAGAAATTTCGGCTGTTTCCGGCATTTGAGAAATTATTTTTAAATCATCATAGGTGATATTTAATTCAGTTTCTGACGGATAAAGAGCTTCAATAGTGATGAGAGAATCTTCTGTCGCCACTAATTTCCCGATTAGAATGTATTGCAAGCCATAACCGAAAGAAACTAAAAAGAGAACCGTCCCAATGCCGAACGACATTCCCATTATTGTTAAAAAAGTCCTTAATGGTTTTGTTTTAAAAACCCTAAGAGACAGCCTGAATAAATCTAAAATTCTAAGCCCGTGACTTGATTGTGTGTCCATAATTAATGCGCGATTTCAATATTATTATTTGATAAAATTGATTCTAATTTTTCGGCCATTGTCTGACTTGCTCTTAATGATAATCCTATGCCGAATTTATTTTGAGGCAAGTTAATAATTTTTTGAATTTGTTTTGAATCTATAATAAGCCTTAATCTTTCCCCGATTACTTCATCAAGGCGAATTGTTTGAATTTGAGAAATCACTCCTTTGTAATCTTCTAAAAGCCATATTCTCATTCTTTCAATTTCAGCCCTAAGAGGAGATTCTGGATTTTGTTCCAATTCTTTATAAATAATTTCAACATCTTTTTTCCTTTCAACTATTTCGTCGACATAATAGCTGATTTTTTTAGCTTTTTGTTTCCATAATCCGACTCCGCCGTTTTTATATGAGCGATCTAATACATTTTTAAATATTTCAGAATCAATATTATTATTCAGCCTTTGAAGCAGAAAAAATTGAAATCTTTTAACTTCATCCGTTGAATATCCGCGAAGCAGTAATCCGGCAAGCGTTTGAGCGGTTATTTCATTGACGGCCGCTTTTGGGATAAACTCTTGAAAATGTTTTGAAATGGGAATAGTTTTTATTTTTTGCCTCTCTTCTTTAATAATTGCCCCGTCTTTCATATAAAAAATTCGCTGAGCGTCTCTTAGGCTCCATGCTTCATGAGTAACCATAATAATTGTCCGGCCGTCTTTTTCATTCAATTCTTTCAAAAATTCCAAAACTTTTCCGGCGTTGACGGAGTCAAGATTTCCAAGCGGTTCGTCGGCAACGATGATTGGCGGATTATTAGCTAAGGCTCTGGTGATGCCGACTCTTTGCTGCTGTCCTCCGGAGAGTTCATAGGGAAATCTGGCGGAGAGATCTTTTATTCCAAGTCGGTCTAATAATTTTAAAGATTCTTGTTCTCTTTTATCTTTTGATATGCCCAAAAATGCCATTGGCAAAGCAACATTGTCTAAAACAGTGAGCGATGGGATAAGATTAAATTGTTGAAAAACTATTCCAACTCCGACTTGGCGGTAAATCGCCAATTCTTTTTTTGAAAATTTAGAAATATCCCGATTATTAATTAAAATTTCTCCTTCTTGAGCTTGCTCTATTCCGGAAATCGCATATAGAAGAGTTGTTTTTCCGCAGCCTGATGGTCCGAAAAAAGCGACATATTCTCCTTTTTCAATTTCCATATTAACATTTTGTAGCGCAAAAACTTCCGATGGTTTTCCTCGGTCATACCACATATTTACATTGTTTAATTTAATAATTGAAGACATTTGAGTTATTTCGAAGATGCGATTTTATCTATAAATTCTATAAGCTCTTTCGGCAAGTTGCTGCCTTTAATAAGATAATTTTCAGCTCCAAGTTTTTTAACTTGATTTTTAACAGATTCTTCATCGTGTCCGGAAAAAATAATAACTTTTATTTTTTTTAATTGTTCATCATCTTTTATTTTTTTAAGCAGACTTAATCCGGCCTCTGGCGTTGTGATAATTCGTCCATCTTTTTCAATCGGCATTACTAAATCCATAAAGATAATATCTGGTTTTGTCGATGGGTTATTAATAATATCCTCAGCTTTTTTAATGTTATTTATAATGGCAAGTTCATATTTATTATCAAGCCCATGAATCCAAAAAATATCCTGGAAATATATCCGGATCATTTCATCATCATCGATTAAAAGCACTTTAATTTTATTTTCGTTATTCATAATTTATTTTAAATTATAGCAATAATTGAAATCTTCCCGCAAGTATTTTAACCATAAACATTTTGCGCTCTAAATACTGTGAATCACGAAACTAAACCGCAAATAACAGGCAAAAAGATTTTCTTCAATCCGCTCACGGATTTGCCTCGCAAATCCTGCGCTTCCGTTTAGATTTCAGAAAAATCTTTTTGCCTATTATTTACAAAATTGGAATTTCGTAATTCAAAGTATTTTAATTAATCATTTTATTTTATTACATTAGGTTGACGATCGTCAACCTAATGTAATAAAATAAAAAATAAGTTTAAATGAAAGATTTTAAAATTTTTTCATCATCTATTTCACTATTGGTTCTGCGCCCATTATTCTGTACACATTGTCTGAGATTGCCAGTTAATGAAATAATTAGCTTATCCAAAAAGCGCAATATGTGTGTGGACATTACCTTCGCCTCTTGCGTAGATTACTGAGTTGTGGTAGAGTCCGCGCTAGAAGAAATCCATGGTGGGTTTCTCAAAACTGCACCTTTACATAGGAGGAATAACAGATGAAAGAGCGCCTACAGAAGATGCTTGGCGAACGCACACTTGTGCTCATCAAGCCGGACGCGGTCAAACGAGGTCTCGTTGGAATCATTTGCCAGCGCTTCGAGCAGACCGGTCTCAAAATTGTTGCTTGGAAGATGGTTTTTCCAAATCGGAAGCAACTGGATGGCCATTTTCCGAAATCCGAAGATTGGGTTCGAGGTATGGGCGAAAAAACTCTCGAAACCTATCAGGAATATGAGATTGATCCTGTCGAGATTCTCGGTACAGCGGATCCGCTCGCCATCGGGTTAAAGATCAAGGAGTGGAATTACCATTACTTGACGCTTGGTCCAGTGATGGTGATGGTGCTTCAGGGAATCCATGCCATCGACACCGTGCGGAAGCTCATCGGACACACGCTACCCTACAAGGCTGCTCCGGGAACGATCCGTGGCGACTTTTCTATCAACGCGCCAGACTTGGCAAACGTGGTGGGAAGTGCCTGCAAAAATCTCGTACACGCTTCGGGCAATCAAGCTGAAGCTGAGCAGGAGATTACCAACTGGTTCGAACCCACAGAAATTCTTTCGTGGGAACGAATTGACGAGTTCCTGCATTTCGTGCAGGGAGAGTTCACAACCACCGAAAAGGAGACGACCATGAATAAGTACACAGCTCTCGAACAGATCTTCGAATCGCTCAAGAAGGTCGATCCGCGCAATGCCGCGGAACACGCCTATGCTCTCGCCGCGCTCTATCGCCGTGACGGCAACAACGAAGAGGCGATTCGCTTCGGACGCGAAGCCATCGCTCTCTTCGACAAGTGTCCGATGGAAACGGCGGAGGATTGTGCCTCGCGCAATGTTGTCATCGAGGGGATCGCGATGCCCAGTAGCTTCATCCACCAGGATGTCGTGCGGGACCGCTTGAAACCGCTCGTGCTCTGATCCCTTCATGCTCAAACGAGCAACGCCCCACAGGTCAAATGATCTGTGGGGCATTTTTTTGTTTTCCAAAAAGAAAAGTCCCGCACAACTCTTGGTTGTGCGGGACAGTAGGTGTTCATTTGAGAGACTCTTTCATGCGTTCAAGCGCGCGACGACGCATGGAGACCGCATTTTTTTCCTCACTTGTCATCTCGGCGAAGCTTTTATTGAAGCCGTCGGGAATAAAGATCGGATCCCACCCGAACCCACCGCTTCCCCGGATAGTTTCGGGAATCGTTCCTTCAATCTCTCCAACGAACACATGAGCTTTGTTGCCGTCGAAGAAACCGACCGCCGTTTTTGCGACGGCACGCCGATTCTCAACACCAGCGAGCATCTTTAGAAGTCCTTCATTGCCGACGGTTTCCAAGAACCATTTGATAAGCGCGCCAGGAAGTCCATTCCATGCGCGAAATTCAAGTGCGGTGTCCTCGACGAGAACAAATTTGCCAGTCTTGCGAAAGGCATCTTCTGTCTTCTCGCGGATAACTTCAGCAACATCAAGACCCTGTGGCTCGTAGAGATCCACTGCAATCTGCTCAAGACTGCGATCGAGTATTTCGTTCACCTCGCGGAGTTTGTTTATATTCTTTGTTGCGAAAAATTCAGGATACATATACAGAATTCTATTATATCCCGAGCTTTTCGGCAACTCCGCGACTATTGTTCCGCGACGATTCGCAACATGCCGAAGGATACGCTCTGCCGTTTCCTGTTCTTCACCATCATAATTGACGATGACAAAATCGTAGAAGCGCGCGGCTTGTAATGTTGTCGGGTCATCGCGAAGACGTTTCGCGATTTCTTCTTCGGCCATGCCTCTGCCACGAAGTCGCTGAACTAAATCTTCGTGCGACGGTGGCATGATGAAAACCATAACAGCATCTGGAATAATACGCTTGAGTAAAAACGCGCTACCAACTACGAGATGGATGGCGATGTTCTTGCCCGAATCGAGCGCTCGCCCCAATGCTTCAAGTGGTAAGCCATAATGGTTGCCGGTGATCACGACATGATCGAGAAGTTTGCCACTATTATGCAAGGAGATGAAAGCGGTTTCGTCCACAAAGTGATAATGGACACCATTGATTTCTCCCGGTCGTGGCTTGCGTGTCGTACATGTGGGTAATTTCGCGAAGTCCGAGGCGGAAGTGATGATGTTGATGACAGTATCCTTTCCAACACCCGAAGGTCCGGAGACCACGAGAATTATTCCGCGCTCTTTCATCTGTTATTCCTCCTATGTAAAGGTGCAGTTTTGAGAAACCCACCATGGATTTCTTCTAGCGCGGACTCTACCACAACTCAGTAATCTACGCAAGAGGCGAAGGTAATGTCTATATACATTACCTTCCGCTATTGACTTTTTAAAATAGTATGCTATGGTTTATTCATAAG
>JBBTRJ010000043.1:0-7583 GCA_038065215.1 Patescibacteria group bacterium | reverse complement strand
CCGCAGATTTTCAAAATTCATCTTTGCCTGCCATCGAACAAGTTTAATCTTTCCTTATTTCTGCTATTATTAAACAATGACAAATATTCCAGCAATTATCAAAAAAATAATGCCCTCTGTGGTTTCTATTGTTGTTTCTGAAAATATTAAAAAAATTCCAAAAAAACTGCTTAATAAAAAATCTCAAAAAAAATTAAAAAAAATCGCCGATCATAACGGCAATATTGAAATTGGCGGCGGCTCGGGATTTATTATTGATAAATCCGGCATTATTCTCACCAGTAAGCACATTGTTGCGGATCCCAAAGCCGATTATTCAATAATAATGTCTAACGGAAAAAAACATAAGGCAAAAGTTATTTTTCGCTCCCCTCATAACGATGTAGCGATAATAAAAATTTCGAATTTAAAATTTCAAAACTCAAAATTACAATCTATTAAACTCGGCAATTCCGATAAAATTCAACTCGGTGAAATTGTTTTGGCATTTGGCAGTCCGCTTGGGAATTTTCCAAACACGGTTTCCGAAGGTATTATTTCCGGACTTCATCGAAAAATCATAGCGGAAACAGATTTAAAACCCGGCAATGACACTTTAAAAGAAATGATCCAAACCGACGCGGCAATCAACCCGGGAAATTCCGGCGGACCATTAGTTAATATAAAAGGAGAAGTTATCGGCATTAATACCATTGCCGTGGCAAACGCCGAAAATATTAGTCTGGCAATTTCCATTAATTCGGCAAAAGAGATTTTAAAAAAAATTAAACAACAATATTGATAAGTTTATTCGGAACAAAAATTATTTTTTTAATACTTTGATTGGCGATAAAAGATTTTATTTTCTCACGGCTTAAGATTAATTTTTCCGCTTCTTTTTGAGCAATATTTTGCGAAACCAAAACTTTATCGCGCACCTTGCCATTAATCTGAATTATTAATTCAAATTCTTCTTCTTTGATTAATTTCGGATTATATTTTGGCCATGGCTCCAAATGAATTGATTTTTTATTTTTCAGCTGCTGCCATAATTCTTCCGCCAAATACGGCGCAAATGGAGATAATAATTTAATTATTAATTTCCAATTTTCAATTTTCAATAACGGCTGTTTTTCCATTTCATTGAATAAAATCATCAAACTGCTAATCGCGGTATTAAATCTAAAGTTTTCAATATCTTCTCCTGTTTTTTTAATAGTCTGATGCAAAAGTTTTTCCAACTTGGGATTTTTGTCGCTGATTGTTGGTCGTTGGTCGTTGATTAATTTTTGCGTAAACGCAAAAATTCTATCAAGAAATCTTTTAATTCCCAAAATCCCAGTCGGATTCCACAATCCGCCCTGATCATAAGGCCCCATAAAACATAAATGCATACGCACCGCATCCGCGCCGAAATTTTTAACCAATTCATCGGGGTCAACAATATTACCTTTTGATTTTGACATTTTTTGACCGTCCGGACCAAGAATTATTCCCTGATGCCGCAAAGCTGAAAATGGCTCTTTAAAATTCAAATATTTCAAATCATTCAAAACTTTTGTAAAAAATCTCGCATACAATAAATGAAGCACTGAATGTTCCGCTCCGCCGATATACATATCAACAGGCAACCATGCTTTCATTTTTTTCGCATCAGCGAATTTTTTGTTATTTTTCGGGTCAGTATAACGCAAATAATACCAAGACGAACAAACAAAAGTGTCCATTGTATCTGTTTCCCTTTTGGCTTTTGCTCCACACTTTGGACATTTTACATTAACGAATTTTTCCGAATGCGCCAAAGGCGACTTGCCTTCTTCAGTCGGCAGATAATTTTTAACATTTGGCAATTTTACAGGCAAATTTTTCTCCGGCACCGGTATAACTCCGCATTTATCGCAATAAATTATCGGAATCGGCGCGCCCCAGTATCTCTGACGGGAAACCAGCCAATCGCGAAGCTTATAATTTATTTTACGACTACCGATTTTTTTTTCTTCCAGCCATTTTGCCATTTTTTCGCGCGCTTCCTGCGAAATTAATCCATTAAATTCTCCTGAATTAATTAAATGCCCATTTCCTGTATAAGCTTCTTCTAAAACCGGACAAACTGGCGCGGGATAATTAGGACAAATAGTAATTTTAACCGGTAAATTATATTTTTTTGCAAATTCCCAATCGCGCTCATCGTGCGCCGGTACTGCCATTACCGCGCCCGTGCCATAATGCCCCAGAACATAATCCGCCGCATATATTGAAATTTCTTCGTTATTAAAAGGATTTACCGCTCTAATTCCTTTTAACTCAATTCCTGTTTTTTCTTTTGCCAAATCTGTTCTCTGTAAATCAGACTTCTTTTTCGCTTGTTTAACATATTTAATAATTTCATCGTAATTTTCAATTCTCAATTTTAAATTTTCAATCATTTGATTTTCAGGAGAAATAACCAAATAAGTACAGCCGAAAATAGTATCCAAACGAGTGGTAAAAACATTAACAGATTCCGCCAAATCCGCATCAAATTTATTTTGACGCGAAGAATTTTGAATTTTAAATTTAATTTCAACCCCCTCTGACTTTCCAATCCAATTCTTTTGCATTGTTTTAGTTTTTTCCGGCCAGTCCAATCCGTCTAAATCTTTTAATAATTTTCCCGCATAATCGGTAATTTTAAAAAGCCACTGCTCTATTTCACGCTTAACTACTTGCGCCTCGCACCTTTCACATTGCCCATTAACCACCTGCTCATTTGCCAAAACCGTATGGCATTTCGGACACCAATTCGCCGGAGCATTTTTTTTATAAGCCAATCCATTTTTATAAAACTGCAAAAACATCCACTGTGTCCATTTATAATATTCAAGATCAGCAGTAATTATTTTTCGCGACCAATCATACATATTGCCCATACTTTCAAGCTGAACTGTCATTGCTTTTATATTTTTATAAGTCCAATCTTTTGGATGAATACCGTGCTTAATCGCCGCATTTTCCGCCGGAAGCCCAAAGGCATCAAAACCAATCGGCGATAAAACATTAAAACCGCTCATTCTTTTAAAGCGACTAAAAACATCGGCCGGAGCGAAATTATACCAATGGCCAATATGAAGATTGCCCGAAGGATACGGAAACATCACTAAATGATAAAAATTATTTTTCCCGCGGACTTTATCTTTTGTTTTATAAATTCCCTTCTGTTTCCAAATCCTTTGCCATTTTTTTTCAATTTTTTTAAAATTCATTTACTTTTTAATTTTAAAACTTATTGTAAATTCCACTCCTCCTTTTGTTGGAACAATTTTTGTAATCGGCAAATCAACATTATCAAAATTTCCATCGTTTATCAGCTTATTTTTGAAATCGATTGCCTCATCTTCGCTTGCCGCTACGCCATTAATAAAAACAGGCGCATCAATCGATTGAATGAATATTCTCGTTAAAGAAATATTATTCCCGCTTAAATTCTTTATTTTTTCAAGATACTGGGACCATAATGATTTTTCATCATATGCTTTTCCGGCTAAATCAATTTTTCGATTTAATTCCATAGTATCGCCTTGCAAGCTTTGAAATTCCGAGGATTCTTTTTTATTATTTTCAGCTAAAATCGCCAATTGTTCACTCAACAATAAAGCTGTTTTTGCTAAAAAACTGTCAGCTAATACGAACAAAATAAAAAAAATCAGCAGTAATGATAAAAGAATATTTCTCCAAATTTTTATAAAATTCACTATTTGATAATTATAAAATCTTTCTTCTGTTCCGACTTTAGTCAAGCTGATAATTTTATCTTCGGATCTCGGAGTTGCTCCTCTTAAAGCTGATCCCAAAACAGAAAACCAGCCGGGCAAAACTTCTCTGAATTTTTTAAGAACCAATAGTTGCGTTTTAAAAGAAAAATTTTCGGAAATTATCTTAATAATATCCCCTTCTAATCCGTAAACAATCAATGATATTTCATTAATTTGCCCATCCCAGCGAGTTCCATAAAAACTTATGACTTTTTTAAGCTCGTCTATTATCAATTTTTTAAAAGATTCAAATGGTATCTGCCTTTCCCCTGAATAAGCCGATTGCCAAGAAACAAAATGATTAAAATGAAGATTGCCGTTTATCATAAGATCAAAACTTATGCCGTTATTTCCAACATAAAATATAATAAATGGTTTTTTTATATCAATATTCGCCCCGATATCTGTCGCTAATTTTGCTAAAGCAAGACCGCTGAATTCAACTGCTATTAAAATAAAATTAGCTTGTTTTAAAATATTTTCATAATCATCGACAATTTGCGACTGGACAAATCCTCCTAAAATTTCTAATTGGTTTCCTGCCTCGCCGGCAGGCAGGTCAGATCGGCCAGAGTCTTCTTTTTTGCCGATTATTTGCCAATCCGAATAAGCGGCGTCGAAATCAATCGGAGAAATCATTTTTAAATTAAGATTAGCCGCTTCTCTAAGCTCCGCTCCGGAAAGCGCCGGCAAATTGAACGTTTGAAAATAAACATTATTATCCGGAATATTTAAAATAATACTGATTTTTCTTTTTTCTCTTTTTGTAATCTGAGAGTGAAGTTTTTTTAAAGAATCTAAAAAAACTTCTTTATTTTGGATTTTCCCGTCATTAACAACGCCGACTGATAATTTTACCGAATATAAAACAAGCTGCTCATTAATAATTTGAGCGAATTTTATATCAATATCGGTAATTTCCAGCGCGCCGATTTTCGGCTGAGGAATTAAAATATTTAAAATTTTTTTGAAATTCATAATTAGTATTCGCTAATATACAAATTTTAAAATAATATACGAATATATAAATTAGTATATTTGCGCTTGATTAGTATATTCGCGATTACTCTATGGTACCACATTGCCATAGCTTGAATCAAAACCAATATCTTTCAAATTTTGAGTTGTTAATGGTCCGAATTGACTGCCTGTTTGAGACCCTGTAAATTCATCAAACGCATTCATTAAAACTTCTCCAACAAGAGAAATCGCGTTGTCAATCTGAGTTAAATTTGGAATAATTTCAACTTGGAAAACCGCTTCAATCGGCGCGCTAATTATACCTTTTGTCGCGATAATTTTATCAATCTGCCAAATTATTTCCTGCGTTCTTTCATTAAAAATCGGAATAGAATTTATATTGCTTTTAACTATGCCTGTAAATCTCGCGCCCGGCGGCAAATAAGATTTTATAACGACATTTTTAATATCGGTCGCGAAATTTTTAATTACCCAATGGATGGTAAAATTAATCGGCTTATTGACTTTCGGAGGCAAAGATCCCTGATTTAAAATATTTGACGAAGGATCGCGAAAATAAACAAGCGACTCAATGGAAACAGCGCCTCCAACTTTTATTTCCGAAAATGCCAAGCCAATTGTTTTTTCAGCCGCCACATAATAAGGAACAGTTGGAGAAGAAATCTCGGCATCAACTTTTAAAACGAAATTTTTATCGTTAATTTTTTTAATCGTATAATTCGGCTTTAATTGTATTTCAAATTCAATAATTCCGGAAACGCCGGGATCTATTAATCTTAATTCCGGCGAACTTGCGGCATTCCAAATTATTGTATTGTCGCGGGAATTAAAAGAGCCATTTGTTTTCAAACTTGCAAAATTAAACATTTCGCCGATTAATTTTGCTTTAATTATTACATCTTTCAACCCGACATCCGTATTATTAGCATAAGTTAAATTATATTTTAAAGAACTTCCCGGAAAAACAGCTTCACTTGGATCAGAAACAATTTTTAAAGAAAGAGGCGAAGAAGCAATATTAATGGTCGCCGATTTTTCGCTGACAACAACACTCTTCCCATTATATAAAGATTCTAATTTTGATTTTATTTCAAAAAAAGACTGGTCTGGTCCGGACATAATACCGGTAATAATCACGCTCCCGCTTTTTCCTTTCGGCAAATTTCCTATTTCTAAAATATCGCCGATTATTTGAGGATTTGATTTTTTAAGGGAAAATCCTTTTGGAAAATCTAAATCCAATTTAATATTGGAAAAATCAAATTCCGACACATTTGAATAATTGATTTCCAAATCAAATTCTCCGTTATTTAAAACTTTTTCAGGAGCAATTAAATCAATCTTTATGCCGGATTCTCGAATAAGAATATCAAGTTTCTCGCTCTTTTCAAAGCGAGCGCCCAAAGCCGACGAATAAGAAACAGAAATATTAAAATTTTTAACCGCCTGACTATTTCCAAAAATCACCGCCCTTATTTTATCCTGAAAATTTTCTCCGGGATTTAAATCTCCAATTTCCTTTGTAAAAACGCGCTTATCATTTTCCGATTCCAAAATCATCGCTCCTTCCGGCAAAAATAAAGATAAATTTGATTTTTCTAAAACATTCTTTGAATCATTACTGAAATTTATCATTATATCAAAAGGCACTCCGGCTAAAACGCTTTTTTGAACTGCCAATGACAAACTGATTCCTCGGCTGGTTGAAAAATAATTATAAAAATAAACAGAACCGACTATTATTAAAATCACTATCGTAAAAATCAAAATCCAAAAAATCCAACTTCCAAAATAACTCATTTTAGAAATAATTTTTCCGGCAACGCCGGCTTGAATGGCTGGATTTAATTTTTCTCCCCAAGCAGAACCATATTGTTTTTTTGAATCATCAATATCCATTTATAAAATAATTATTAATTTCGCTCCGCCTTTGCGCTTTTGGGAAACAGAATAATTTATTGCTATAAATTTTCTTCCCGCTCGGTCGCCTTCGCTCCCTGCGCGACGTTCCCAAAATCGCAAAGGCTCCGCTGTTGGAAATATTAAAAATTAACTTATTAATACTACCTCATCTTTCGGCGCTTTAAAAGCGCATTTTTGACAAATAAAACAATGATCATTTTTTAAAAAAAATTTTATTTCTTTTGATTTGCAAACTACGCAATCGGCAAATTCCGAATCAAATCCTAAAATTTTCAATAACCAACGATAAATAATCATTTCATCTTTAATAATGTCTAATTCCATAATTTTTTTAATCGCCAGCCAAAAACGATAATCACAATGATGTTCAAATGTGGCGTCTTTTATAAATTTGGCGATATTTAAAAATTTTGCAAAAGAATCTGAATTTATTTTTAATTTTGCGCAACTTTCAGACGTTAAAGCGTCAATAACCTGAAAACCGTTTTTTTCAATTAAACGAACATTGGCAAAATTAAGCGGCTGAAGATGTCCGGCTGATTTTGAAACGATTTTTTTAATGCTTTTCGCTTTAGCCATTATCTTCCCAAAATCACGGGTATAAAGTGTTATTAAAGAATCAAATTCTCCTTTTTCTTGAATATCAAGAATAAAAGCCTCTGTAAAATATTCCTTCATATTGAATATTATACCATTTTTTCGTATTGTTTAATTAATCTTTGCTCCTGTGGCGGAATTGGAATACGCGCGGCGCTTAGAACGCCGTCCCGCAAGGGTTAGAGGTTCGAGTCCTCTCAGGAGCACACAAACTCCCCGCCTATATAGGCGGAGAGTTTGTGTGTTAAAATTTATTTATGAAATTTATTGCTGATCTCCATATTCATTCTAAATATTCCCGCGCCACTTCTC
>JBBTRJ010000042.1:0-5598 GCA_038065215.1 Patescibacteria group bacterium | reverse complement strand
CGAATCCGTGAGCGGATTGAAGAAGAATTTTTTCCTTACTGTTTGTAGCCTAGTTTCGTAATTCAAAGTATACTACATTATTATTTAAACTTAAAAATATGAAAAATATTTATCTTGATTATGCGGCATCAACCAATCTTGACCCGTTAGTGCTCAAAAAAATGATGCCTTATTTAAGGGGTTGTTTCGGAAACCCGTCCTCTTTGCATAAAATGGGAAGAGAGGCGAAATTTATTATTGAAAATTCCCGCCGAGATATTGCCAAAATATTAAATTCAAGACCGGAAGAAATAATATTCACCGGTTCCGGCACCGAAGCGGATAATTTAGCTGTTTTGGGAACCGCTTACGGCTATAAAGATAAAGGCAAGCATATTATAATTTCAAAAATAGAACACAAGGCCGTGTTGGAAGCCGCTAAAAAATTAGAACGCGAAGGGTTTAAAATTACTTATTTAAATGTTGATAAAAATGGTTTAATAAAAATTTCTGAACTTAAAAAATCCATCAAGCCGGACACTATTTTAATTTCCATAATTGCCGCTAATAACGAAATCGGCACTATTCAGCCAATTGCTGAAATTTCTAAAATTATAAAAAAATTTAAAAATAATAACCTTCCCATATTTCATACTGACTTTGCTCAAGCAGCGGGCGCAATGCCATTAAAAACAGATAAATTAGGAATTGACCTTATGACTTTTAACGGCTCTAAAATTTATGGCCCGAAAGGCGTTGGCTGTTTATATGTAAAGAATGGAATAAAATTAGAACCTATTATTATTGGAGGCGAACAAGAAAATCATTTGCGCGCTGGAACGGAAAATACGGCTTCCATCGCGGGATTTATCGAAGCTGTTAAATTATCAGAAAAATTAAGAGTTAGAGAAAATAAGCGCCTTAAAAATTTAAGGGATTATTTTATAAAAAATATCATAAAACTGCTGCCAAATTGCCATCTTAACGGCCATCCTAAAAAAAGGCTGCCAAATAATATTAATATTTCAATAAAAGGTATTGAAGGCGAATCGCTGGTATTAATGCTTGATAAATATGGGATTTTTGCTTCAACCGGATCCGCCTGCAGCGCTTCCGACCTTGAACCATCTCATGTAATTTCAGCGATAGAAACTGATCCTGAATTATCGCATAGCAATGTAAGATTCTCATTGGGCAGGAAAACAACTAAAAAAGATATTGATTATGTTTTAAAAATTATGCCTCAAATAGTTTTAAAACTTAAAACTATTTCCTCATTAAAATGAAAAATGTATCAAAAAAAATAAAAATTGATGTAATGTCGGAAGATAAATATAAATCAAAAAATTGGCTTTACGGCAAAATCGTAAAAGAACATTTTTTTAATCCGAGAAATATTTTACTTGATGATGATTATAAAGCTGACGGGATAGGGGCCACCGGCAGCGCTACCTGCGGAGATATGATGATGGTTTATATAAAAGTTGACAAAGAAAGCCAAAAAATTAAAGAATGCAAATGGAAAACTTTTGGCTGCGCTTCAGCTATCGCTTCAACTTCAATGATGTCAGTAATGGTAACAGAAAAAGGAGGAATGAATATAAAACGAGCTATAAATTTAAAACCGCAAGAAATTCTTGAACGGCTCGGCGGTTTGCCTGATAGAAAATTCCACTGTTCAGTTTTGGGCCACTTGGCCTTAAGGGAAGCAATTATGGATTATTCAAAAAATGAAAAAAAATAAAGTTTTTATATTTAAAGAAAAAATAAAGGAAGCGAATGATATTATAACTTTGAAATTTTTGCCTCACAAAGGAAAAATTTTCTCTTTCTACGCAGGCCAGTTCATAATGGTCAAATTAATAAACCATAAATTATCAGATTTAAGCAGAGCTTATACGATTTCCAGCTCGCCCTATGAAAATTTCCTATCTATCACGGTAAAAAAAATAGGAAAAGTTTCCGGAGCTCTTCATAATTTAAAAATAGGCGATAAAGTTGAATTAAGCGATCCTCAAGGATTTTTTTATCCTCAAGATAATTCAAAAGATCTTGTTTTTTTGGCCGGCGGTATCGGTATTTCCCCATTTTACAGCATAATTAAAGATTATCTGCAAAAAAAATCAAATAAAAAAATCCATCTTTTTTACAGCAATAAAACAAAAAACGATATTGCATTTTTTAAAGAATTTGAAAAATTGTCGTCTATGTCGAATAATTTAAAAATAATTTATTTTTTAACAAAAGAAAAAATTAAAAGCCCCGAAATTAAAGAATTTAAAAGAATTAGCTCAATAAGCTTAAAAAAATATTTAACGAATTTGAATAAAAAACATTACTTAATATGCGGGCCGATAGGATTTGTAAACGATATGTGGAAAGAACTTAAAAAAATCGGCGTAAAAGAAGATAATATTTTTACCGAAGCTTTTTATTGATTTTTTTCGATGTTTATAGCTTTAACTGGGCAATTTCTTGATGCCTGCTCCAAAAATAATAAATTGTCTTCATCTGCCTGAACAAAAATTTCAAATTGATTTTTAATTTTTTTTGAATTTTTTAAATTAGCGAAGCCATCTTTCATTTCAAAAAAATTGGGGCAAGTTGCCGCGCAAGCTCCACAGCCGATACATTTGCTTTTGTTAAAAATAATTTTGATTTTTTTATTCATAATCTAATTTATTTTTTTAATTACAGTATCACAAGCTATTTTTATTTCTTCCACCGAAATCATTCCAATGCTTTTTTTAATGCAATTTTCATTTTTATAATCGCAATTTAAAAATTTATGATATAAAATTTTATGATTTTTTCCATAAGGAAACCAACGGCCAAAAACATCTCTTATGCTATAAATACCTATTGCCGGCAAATCAACTGCGGCAGCTAAATGAATTATCCCGGTGCTGTTTGAAATTAAAAATGAACAGCTTTTTAATAATTCCGCCGTCTCTAAAATTTCCAGTTCGCCCGCCACAATCAAATAATCTTCATTTTTAAGGTTTTGCGCTATTAATTTTGCTCGAGAAACATCGGCCCTGCCGCCCACTATTATAATTTTAACGTTGTATTTTTTACAAAGATATTCAGCAACCTCCCTAAAACGCTCTTTTGGCCATTGACTTGTTTCTCTTTTCCCTCCGGCGCTTATTGCAATAATAATATCATCCTTGCTAATTTCGCCCCATTTTTCTTTTAATGCTGTTTTAACTTTATTTTTTTGATTGTCGGCAATATTAAAATCAAATTCAACCTTACTTTCATAAATATCATTTTCATATAAAATATCCAGCAAGCTTTCCGCCTCGGTTTTATTGGCGGAATAATCAACTTGAGTTTTTTTAAACAATTGAATAGTTCTAATTTTAAAGCCAATCGCCGACTTTACTCCTATTAATTTTGCAAAAGTCATATTTCTAAAAAGAATTCTAAAATTAGCTAAATCATCGGGTAATTGAATAAATAAATCATAATTATTTCTTTTTAAATCTCTAATAAAAATTTTTTTCTTATCAAAAGAATCCAAATCTTCGGCATAATAAACTTTTAATTCATCGAGATACCAAGCTCTATCCAGCAATTCTTTTGCTCCCAAGGCGCCTCTTTTGCCGGGAGAAGTAAGTAATGTTATTTTTGCCATTGGATACGCCCGCCTAATGGCGATAAAGGCTGGAATAGCGCAAACAATATCGCCTATATTGCCAATTTTATAAATTAAAATATTTTGAGGAGCTGTTTTTATTTTTCTAAAAAAAATTTTTTGAAAAAAACTCAACCAAAAATTAAGCTGATTTATCCAAAAATCTACTATCAATAAATGAATTTTTTTACTGAATGGAATATTGGAAAACATTAATTAAATTTATTTAAAACTTCTTTAGCCCAATGGCGGGACCAATGGCCGCTAAAAGGCTTTTCTTTTTTGAGCCATTTTTCAAACGGAAAAGTGAATCCCATTTTAGGACGACTAAAAATTTCTTGCGGAAGTGAATTTTTTACCGCTCCGGCAAGAAGCGCTTTATTAATATCCCCGCCGAGCTTTATTTCCGGCGGCAAACTGCTTAAATATTCAACCAGCGGATGATCTAAAAATGGCACCCGAACTTCAATCGAATGATGCATTGACATAAAATCTGTGTCTTTAAGTAGTTGATTTTGAAGATAAAATTTAAGCTCTAAATATGAAAGTAAATCAACGGGGCGAAGATTTGCCGCGCCTGTTTCTATGTTTCCTCGTAATTCATTTATAAATCCTTCCACCTCGCTTAAATTTACGCCCAAAATTTGCGCCGCTTCTTGAGGCATAAATAATCCCCTGATAGATAAATAAAAACTTAAAATATCGCTATTTTTGAGATAATTTAATTTTTGATAACGCCCGTTAAATAAAGATGCCAAATCCAGCGATGATTTTAAAAATTTCGGCAAATTTTGAATTTTTCTCAATACTTCAGCTTTTCTAAAACTCGAATAACCGCAAAAAATCTCATCAGCGCCTAAGCCAGATAAAACAACTTTTAATCCGGCTTCTTTGGCAGCTTTGCTGATAAAAAAAGTATTAACGCCATCGATCGTCGGCTGATCCATCGCCTCAAAAATCTCACTGAACGAATCAAAAAAATCATTTTTTGTAATTTTAATTTCTTGATGGTCGCTTTTAATTTTTTCGGCGACTAAACGCTGATACTTTTGCTCTGAAAATTCTGGTTCATTAAAAATTATTGAAAGGGTTTTAATTTTATCGCTTTTCGCCTTGGCGGCTAAAGCCGCGATTGCCGAAGAATCAAGCCCGCCACTTAAAAATACGCCAAGCGGCGCGTCGCTGATTAAATGATGGTTAATTGAATCCTCAAGAAGCGAACTAATTTTTCGTTTAACATTTTTAAAATCAACTTTCTCTTTATTTTGAAAAGCTAATAAAAAATCGTAATATTTAACTAATTTTTTATTGCCGCTTTCGTCAAATTCCAAATAATGACCGGCCGGCAAACCAAAAATATCTTTATAAGTGGTCATTGGCAACGGCACCGAACCAAAAAGTAAAAATCCGATATAGGCGTCGGATTTTTTTTGAACCGGAACTATTCCGCTTTCAATAACCGCCTTAACCATTGACGCAAAAACTAATTTTTCACTATCCGCATAATAATAAAGCGGTTTGATGCCATATCGGTCTTTTACTAAAAACAATTTTTTATTTCTATTATCCCAGAGCGCGAAAGCAAACATCCCGCGAAGCATTGAAAAAGATTCTTCTCTATATTCGGCGTACAAAGCCAAAATTACTTCGGTGTCGGTTTTGGTTGTAAATTTATAACCTTTTTTCTCTAAATTTTTTTTAAGTTCTAAAAAATTATAAATTTCGCCGTTAAAAGTAATCCATAAATCGCCAAATTGCATCGGTTGCTTGCCGGCTCCGCTTAAATCTATAATAGAAAGTCGCCTGTGCCCAAAAATCAACCCATTTGATTCATCAATAAAAATTCCATCGCCATCCGGTCCACGGCGAATTTGAAATTGATTCATTTTCTCAACAATTTCTTTTAATTTTTCTTTATTTTTATTTTGGCGCAAATAAATGCCGGATATTCCGCACATAATTTATATGTTTATAAAATT
>JBBTRJ010000041.1:0-3717 GCA_038065215.1 Patescibacteria group bacterium | reverse complement strand
CAGATTTGGCAAAATGATTTCAAAAGTTTGCGAAGGTTTTAATTCGGGAGCCAAGAAACTAGATACGAGCTCGTTAATTACGATAAGCCTTTACACTTCAGACGATATAAGATAATCTAAATTAAACTTTCGCTCTTTATATAAGGATATAATGGAGATAAAAAATTGAATAAATTTGTGTTAACTCGCTAAATATTCTTTGATTTTTTCGGCGATAGTTTCAAAAATTTGACGGAATTTTTTTTCATCCGGTTCTAATAAGGTTATTCTAAAGCCGTATAAATTTGAATTAAAGCCGGTTAAAGGCACAACGCAAATTCCGGTTGAAGCCATTAGATAATAAGCAAATCTTTTATCCGGTAAAATATTTTCGATGAGCTTTTCAATAAACTCCTCGACTTTTTTATTTTCAATTTTCAATTTTTGGTTATTATTTAAGACTCCGTCTTCAAAAACCACGGACATATAAAAAGCTCCGGCTGGTTTTGGAGCAATGACGCCGCTGATAGAATTTATTATTTTATAAGCTGTTTCAGCGCGTTTTTTATATCTTTCATTTCTTTCTTTAAGATGAAGTTTATAACGGGGATCAGTCATGATTTTTGGGATAACCATTTGAGGCAAGGTAGTGGAGCACACTTCAAGCATTTTTGAGTCGGTAATTGATTTAATATATTTTTCAAAAATAGGATCTTTGTCTTTATTATAAACTTCAATCCAGCCGCAGCGGGCGCCGGGCCAAGGAAGTTCTTTGGAAATGCCTTTCATTGCGATTGCCGGCACATTGCCAATGATTTCCGAAATTTTTGCGGTATCTTCAGAGCCGTAGAAAATATTGGAGTAGATTTCATCGGAAATTATAAATAAATCGTATTCTTCGGTAATTTTTACAATTTCTTCAAGAACGCGGCGCGGGTAAACCATTCCGGTCGGATTGTCGGGATTAATAATTAAGATGCCGGAAATTGCCGGATTATAGCGGACTTTATTTCTTAAATCATTAATATCCGGCAGCCAGCCAAGTTTTGGAATAAGATTGTAAGTCAGGTGATGACTTCCGGCATGGGCCGCTTCGGATGAGGAATGAGTGGAATAAGCCGGCGAAGGGCCGATAATGCGAGATTCTTTATTTAAGTTAGTATAAATTTTTGAGATAGCGTCTCCTAAACCGTTAAAAAAAATAATATCATCGGTTGTAATTTTTGCGTATCCGTTTGAATTGCAGCTTTTAGCCAGAAATTCGCGCGTTTCCAAAAGCCCTTTAGTGGGCGAATAAGAGTAACTTTTATTGTCATTAACCGCTTCTTTGACAATTTCTTTAATCCAATTCGGAACGATTTCTCCCTTAGCCACGGGATCGCCGATGTTTTCCCAAAGGATATTAATTCCTAATTTTTCCATTTTTTCAGCTACATTGACGATTTCTCTTATTTCATAAGTAAGCTCGCCGGCTCCTATGTGGACGATATTGTTTCTCATTTTTTTATAATAATACAGAAAGTCTTGTTATTCAATTTATTTATGGTATAAACATATCTAGTAATTTACGTGTATTTTGCGTAAATTAAAAATAAAATAATGACAGAAAAGGAGATTCACTATGCGCGATGGTTCTAAATTAAGATCTGTGGAAGCGAAAAACAACACGCATGATGTAATGAGCGGGAAGGTGGGAAAATACACTATTTCGCTTATAAAATCTCGCAACATTGAAAAAGGAGATTTTCTTGTTTCAACAGTGAGTATTAATGGCAAGATCATTTGGAGTTTTAAAGAAGAAAACTTTAATGGTCGAGCTTTGCTTATGGATTTGGATGGGGTATTGTGTGTTTGCCTGGTATCTTGGGCAAGAGAAGTCGAAAAGGTTATTCCTCTTGAAACTCTTGTAAAGATAGGGGAAAATGAGGATAAACACCAGCTTAAAGAATTAAAAATTATTGCAAGCAGAAAAATTAGAGGGGGGGCTTAGAATGGGGGCATAAAATAAAAATAAACCGCCAGCGTTGACAACAAGGCGGTTTTTTATTTTTAGATATGATATAAAGAAATTATATCTTTCCCTGAAACGCCGATAAACATAGAAGCTGATAATTTTGGGATTGCCATATATTTACTTTATTAGAAAATTATTTTTTAGACAATCAACGGTGATAAGCATATAATTAAAAAAATGGAACCATTAGCGTCAAAAATCAGGCCAAAAACTCTAGAAGAATTTATCGGACAGGAGCATTTAGTCGGCGAAAATAAGCCGTTAAATATTGCCATAAAACAAAAACATTTATTTTCTTTTATTTTATGGGGGCCGCCGGGAAGCGGTAAAACAACTTTAGCAAGAATATACGCTAATAGTTTGAATGCGAAAATTTATGAATTATCCGCGGTCTCGGCCGGAAAAGCGGATATTAAAAAAATAGTGGACGAAAATTCAGAAGGGATTTTTAAAGGAATTTCTCCCAAGGTTTTATTTTTAGACGAAATTCATCGCTTTAATAAATCCCAGCAGGATTTTTTGCTTCCTTATGTTGAAAAAGGAGAGATAACTTTAATCGGCGCCACTACCGAGAATCCAAGTTTTGAAGTGATACAGGCTTTGCTTTCCCGATGCCGAGTTTTTATTTTAAATGAACTTTCGGAAAGCGATATGCGGTTTATTATTAAAAGAACCGGATTAAAAATAGATAAAGAAGCGGAGGATTGGCTGATAAATATGGCAAACGGCGATGCCAGACAGGCGATTACGATGTTGGAAAACACAAATGAACTTTACAAAAAAATTACAATAGAAAATTTAAAAAATACTCTTCAATCAAAATTTTTAAGGTATGATAAAAAAGGAGAAGAACATTACAATACAATTTCAGCTTTTATTAAAAGTATGCGGGCGAGCCAGCCGGATGCGGCTTTGTATTATTTGGCGCGGATGATTGATAGCGGTGAAGACCCAAAATTTATTGCTAGAAGAATGGTTATTTTTGCTTCAGAGGATATCGGTTTGGCGCAACCTACGGCTTTGGTGGTGGCGAATGATGTTTTCAGGGCAGTGGAAATAATCGGATTGCCGGAATGCGGAATTAATTTAGCGGCCGGAGCGGCTTATCTTTCTCAATGTAAAAAAAACAGAAGCGCTTATGAAGCTTATATATCCGCAATGGAAGATGTAAAAAAATTCGGCAACCTGCTAATTCCTTTAAATTTGCGGAATCCGGAAACAAAATTAATGGAAGAATTAGATTACGGAAAAGATTATGAAAAATATTCAAAAGAATCTTTTTTACCCGATAAACTGAAAGGCAAAAAATATTTACGCGATTGACATAATTTTATTTATATAATATAAAGATATAGTTGAATTAAGAGATGTGGTCGGATTTCTGAATAATTATAAAAACAATCATATGAATGGAATTATTAAAACGCTCATCGCGGAAAAAGGATTTGGATTTATTTCTCGCGAAGGCGAAGAAAAAGACTTATTCTTTCATTCCAAAGAATTGAGTGGTGTGACATTTGACGAATTGAAAGTTGGCGATGCAGTCACCTTTGAAGTTGTTAGTAGCGAGAAAGGCCCAGCCGCTACAAATGTATCGCGCGCGTAAGCGTTGCGAAGAAAAAACCGCCCTAAAAGGCGGTTTTTTTTATTAATATGATAAAATTTTATTATCTATTTTAAATTACGAAACTCCGATTTTGTAAATAACAGGCAAAAAGATTTTT
>JBBTRJ010000040.1:0-4449 GCA_038065215.1 Patescibacteria group bacterium | reverse complement strand
TGGTCTTCATGGCAAAACACCGAACGAAATATTAAATAATTGTTCATTCAAAAAGCGATAAATGTCTATACCTACTTCAATGTTTTACACCTCAATCACCACCGGTAAAATCATTGGGCGGCGATTTGTTTTGTTGTATAAAAACTGCCCGATTTGGTCTCTTATCATTGCTTTGATATAATCAGCGTCTATTTGTTGAGAAGGAACGCGAGTTACCATAGATTTGATTCTTTTTCTGATTTCTTCGACAAGCTCTTTATTTTCTTTCAAATAAATAAATCCGCGGGAAATTATATCGGGATTTTTTAAAAATCTACCGGTATGGCGGTCTAATGTCGCGATTATCACAACCATTCCCTCTTGTGCCAAAACACGGCGGTCGCGCAAAACAACTTCTCCGACATCTCCTACCCCCAATCCGTCAACCATCACATAATATGCCGGCACCATTTCTTCAGAAATTCGCGCTGCATTTTTTAATAATTCTAAAATTTGCCCATTATCAACAATCGGAGTTTCTTCCGGCTTTAATTTCAATGATTCTTGCGCTAATTGAGCGTTGCGCCATCTCATAAAATAATAACCATGAACCGGAGTATAAAATTTCGGCTTCACCATTTTCATTACAATTTTAAGATCTTCTTGAGGCGCGTGTCCGCTGGAATGGATATCAACCATCCTTGAGTGATAAATTATTCCGCCTTGTCTGGCGATATCATCTAAAAGAATCTGAACGCTTCTTTCATTTCCCGGAACAACCGATGAAGATAAAATTATAGTATCTCCTTTTTTAATTTGAACTTGCTTGTGGTCGCCATTAATAATGCGCATCAAGCTGGCATTGGATTCTCCCTGGGCGCCAGTGCATAAAAGCACGACTTTGTCATCTTTATATTTATTAATTTCATCAAGCGGAATAATAGTTTCTTTTTTAATTTTCATAACGCCAAGATTCTGGGCGATTTGGATATTCGTCTTCATCCCATAGCCGCTGATAAAAATCTTTCTATTATATTTTTCCGCGATTTTAATTATTTCCGCAAGTCTGTCCAAAAGCGAAGCAAATGTGGCGACGATAATTCTTCCTTCAACTTTTTTGAATATTTTTTCTATTTCCTGCTCAACAATGCGTTCAGAAAGAGAGTGCCCTTCTTTGTCGGCTCCAGTTGATTCAAGTAAAAGGGTATGAATTTTTTGCTTTCCAATTTTTTCCCAAGCATTCAAATTTTGAGGATTTCCTTCGGCATCATAATCAACCCTAAAATCTCCGGGATGAACCATCTTGCCGACAGGCGTATCTAAAATCACTCCAATGCTGTCGGGAATTGTATGAGCGGTACTAAAAAATTCCACCTTGAAATTCTCCGATAATTGCCTTATTTCTCCATCTTTTACTATCTCAAATTCAAGCTTCGGCGCGTTTGGAAAATCTTCTTGCCGGCGATTTATCATCGCCCTGTTAAGTCCGGTTGTATATATCGGAGGATTGCCAATTTTATTCATTATATAAGGAATGGCGCCGATATGATCCAAATGACCGTGCGTAATAATCAAAGCGCGAACATTTTTTTTCTTTGCTTCCAAATAAGAAACATTAGGAATGATAAAATCTATGCCCGGTGTTGTTTCTTCGGGAAATTGAAGACCTGCATCAATAATAACAATCTCATTGCCATATTCAAAAAACATCATATTGCGTCCGATTTCTTCAAGCCCGCCAAGAGCCGCAAATCTAACAATCGGCTCCCCTGATTTTTCTTCGCTATCTGCTATGCCAACCGCTTTGCCGACTAACGAACGATGAAGCGGACGACGAAACTGATGATGAGGCGGATTATTATTATTTCTTCTTATTGTTTTTATTGTTGTTTTATAAACCATATTATTTTTATTTTGTGCCGCGGGAGAGATTCGAACTCTCAAGGCCTTGCGACCGCTGACTCCTGAAGCCAGTGCGTCTGCCAATTCCGCCACCGCGGCTTATTTAATTAAATTTTATTTAAACATCCTTGCTGTCTTAACATACCATTTTTGGACATTTTTAAAGCGATCACTGGAAAAAGAAATAAACTTTTCCTGTTCGCCAATCGAATCAAATCCTGATAATGTTTTTTTGGCAATATAAATATATTTCGGCGAATAAATAAAAATTGCCGGCTGATCGTCAATAATTATTGATTGAAGAGCCGATAAATCCCGATTTCTTTTATCATTATCAAAATTATTCCTAATTGATTCTATTAGTCTGTCTGCTGTTTTATTTTCATAAAGAGCAAGATTCAGTCCGGGATAAAATTTTTCCGACGAATGCCAAAACGAATAAAGATCCGGAGCTTCTCCTAAAATATTTCCAAAAAGAAGCATTTGATAATCCCTGCTTTTAATTAATTGGCTGTTAATTTCTGAAAGAGAAACTATTGAAATATCAGCCTTAACGCCGATTTTTTCCCAATCATTTTTTATTAATTTCGCCGTTTCTATAAGAGGTTGCGCATCGGGAACCGTTAAAATAAATTCTAATTTTATCAAATCTTTTCCGATTTTTTTCTCCCTTATATTTTCTTTATTAATCAGCCACCCGCTATTATCAAGAATTTGATTCGCTTTTTCTCCGCCAATCGGCAGATTAATTATTCCGCCGGCCAAAGAATTATCAAATCCTTTAATGCCATCGACAAGCGGACTATTAGCTATATCTGCCTGCCCATCAAAAACTTTTTCAATGATTGCCTGCTTATTAATCGCCAAATTCAATGCCAATCTTACATTCTTTTCCTTTAAAGACAAATGGGAATAATTATTCAAAAATATAGCATAATATTTTAACATTTTCAATGGAATAACCTGATGAGGGAAAATAACCTTTGATAAATTTTCATAATTTAATAATCCAAATCCATGAATTTCTCCTGAATTAAAAGCGTCGATGATATCCGCTTCATTATTGTAAAACGCAAAGCTTATTTTTTTAATATAAGGCTTGTCGGCAAAATAATCATCATTAATTTCTAAATTATATGAAATAATATAACCGTCATTCCTTTTTTTCAAATTTAAAAATTTATAAGGACCGCTGCCAATCGGCTCAAGATTATAATTGGAAAGCCTTAAATTTGACGCCGGAATATCGGAAAAAATATGTTTTGGAATCGGCCTTAAAGATTCCAGCGCGGATTTAAAAAATACATAAGGAGTAGGAAGTTTTAATTCTATCTCCCTTTCGCTTATTCGCTCAACTGCTACTCCCTGCCAATTTTGAAATAAAGAAGATCTGACATCTTGGTTTTGAACAGTCTCAATAGTAAAAATAATATCATCGCTTGTAATTTCTTTGCCATTATGCCATTTAACTCCGTCTTTAAGGCGATATCTCCAAATTTTTCCATCTTTGTCGGGTTTATAACTTTCAGCTAAATCGGCAAGATCGCTGAAAATAAGCTCTGATAAATCGCGATCAATATCATTTACGGCTAAAATCGGATTGATAAAGCTCGGTTGTCCGGCCAATCCTTCAATATAATTCCCGCCGGCTATCGCCGCAAGAGTTGTTTTTTGATTGATAAATTCAACAACCCATAATGAAGCCGAAACAAAAAAAACCAAGAAAGCGGCAAAAAAAATAATATATTCTTTCCCAGAAAAAGATTTAAATAATTTAATAAAACCTGAAAACATTTGAGTGATAAACCAAACTATTAGTATTTCTGAAATCTAAACGGAAGCGCAGCCCCGCCGCAGGTGGGGCGTGAGCAGATTGAAGAAATACTAATAGTTTGGTTTAGTTATTTTAAAAAGATATCGGCTAAAGAAAGACCGGCGAGGGAAACTATTAGAATAATAGTGGCGATAAAAATTATTTTTTCCAATCCTCGGCGAGTTTGATAAAAACCCTCTCCGGATCCGCCGAAAACGCCAGAAAGCCCGGACCCTCTTTCCTGAAGAAGAATCAAAGCAATCAAAACAACGGATATTATTATTTGTAAAATTGAAATAATCACAATTTAAGATTTAAATTTCTTTATAAATAAATGAATAATAAAATTAACAGCGCCTATAATAAGAGTAGCATAAAAAAGAGATGTTAATCCTGTAATGGTAATATTCTCTGAAAAAAAGTCAAGCATATATAAGATGGCGCCATTCACTAAAATAAGACCTAATCCCAAAGTAATTATAATTATCGGACTTAAAATAAGCTTGATTATTGGCTTAATTAGAAAATTTAAAGCCGTAAATATTATTACAACTTTAATAAAATCATAAAAATTAAAAGAAACATTAAATCCGCTTACAAAATAAGCCGCAACCCAAATGGCCGCCAAATTTGATAATAATAGAAAGAATATTTTGATGATTAATCTTATCATAGTAAGAGAAACTATTTTATTTTATTGTCCAATAGCGAAGCCTTTGTGTTTTTGGGAACATCGCGCAGGGAGCGAAGGCGAC
>JBBTRJ010000039.1:0-3405 GCA_038065215.1 Patescibacteria group bacterium | reverse complement strand
ACCACACCGCCTTCCGCGCCGAGCGGGTTGGTGGTAAATTAACTACCAACTAAATTGAGGCCTGGGGCGGAATCGAACCGCCGTATAAGGGTTTTGCAGACCCTCGCTTTACCACTTAGCAACCAGGCCGTTTAAAATATTATATTAAATTTTCTTTGAATTACAAAATAGAGCCGCAGACAGCAAAAGAATAAATCTTATTCAACCCGCTCACGAATTTACTTCGTAAATTCTGCGCTTCCGTTTAGGTTTCATAAAATTTATTCTTTTGCCGTCTGCGAAAATACGCATTTCGTAACTCAAAGTAAATTTTACATCCAAATCAAATTATCTCCTTCGCTTATTTTAGTTTCTGACTCTAAGAAAATTCCACATTCTTCATTTATTGAAATTTGATTTATTTTTTGTTTTAATTTTCTGATACTTATTATTTTTCCGATGCCAATTTCTTGTTCGGCGCGCGTTATTTTTAATCGCTGATTGTTTCGGAAAGTTCCTAAAATAACTTTTCCTCCGATGAGCTGTTCTTTTCCTTTTTGGCTGAAAATTTTCATCACTTCAAAAATTCCCTGCGGTCGGGGTTTTTCAAGTAGTTTCATTTCATTTTTTACTGATTCAATTAATTCATAAATAATTTCCGAGGAAATAATTTTTACATTTTGCGCTTTTGCCAGATTCTCGGCGATTTTATTTATTTTTATTTTGAAGCCGATGATTATGGCATTAGTTGAAGAAGCGTTTTTTACATCGCCATCGGTAATTTCACCGATTGATTCCGTAAAAATATTTATTTTTATATTTTCACTTGGAATGCTTTTGATTATTTCGCTTAAAATTTCGATAGAGCCGGAAACATCGGCTTTTAAAATTAAATTTAATATCGGGCGAGTATTTTTTATTTGAGCGCGGGTTTCGTTAATTTGTGTTTGTGGTACGCCGGTTGGCGGATTTGCGGTTGGCGATTCGTCGGTTGGCGGAATAATTTTTAAATCCGCCAGCTGGCTTATTGCTTGAAAGCCCGTAAAAAATTTTTCTCCGATTTGAGGCAATGTTTCGAATCCTAAAATTATTGCCGGCGAAGAAGGGGATAGTTTTTCTGATGTTTTTCCTAAAAAATTTTCAAGAATTTTTATTTTTCCCTTAGCTGATTTTGTCGCTATTTCTTGATTCGTTTTAAGTGTTCCATTTTTAATAATTGCGGTTGCAATAATTCCTTTTCGGCTATCGGCTTTAGCTTCTAAAATGACACCGCTTCCATCGAGTTCGGGATTATAAGTTAAATTTTCCATTTCTGCCGTTAAAAGAATCAAGTCTAAAAGTTCATTAATTCCCTCTCCGGTTTTAGCGGAAATGCCATGCCATGAAATATTACCGCCATAACCTTCAAGCAACACGCCGTTTGCCATTAAATCATTTTTTGCCCGTTCAATATCCGTATTTTGTTTGTCTATTTTATTAATAGCGACGATAAAAGGAGTTTTCGCTGAATTTAAAATTTCAATCGATTCTTTGGTTTGAGGTTTTACGCCGTCATCAGCGGCAACAATTAAAATTGCCAAATCAGCTACATTTGCTCCGCGAATTCTCATTTTTGAAAATGCTTCGTGTCCCGGAGTGTCTATAAAAGTAATTTTTTTTCCATTATGCTCAATTTCATAAGCGCCGATTGATTGAGTAATCCCGCCGGCTTCCCCAGAGGTAATATTTGTTTTTTTGATAAAATCAAGCAAACTTGTTTTACCGTGATCAACGTGTCCTAAAATAGCGACAATCGGAGGACGAGGGAAATTTTGAGATTCTTTATCGGACATAACTTAAAAAGTATCATAGAAAAATTCATAAAACAAGATAAGATAAAATTATTGACAAATTAATAAAATTTAATATGATTGTTGCGTAGAATTTTTATCAGTGGGGGGAGCTATCGCTCAGAAAAAAACACATTTTAAAAAAATATAAGGAGAATAATATGTGTGATGTGTGTGAAAAAAATGATATATCAGTTGTAGCGATAAAAGGAGAAAATAAGATTCTTTTAGTGAGAAAAATGTGTGATGTAAAACCACTAGAGAATGAGGTCAATAAATTTTTTCCCGGAACAATTAGTTTTTTTGATAAATTGTTTCAGGCGAAAAAATATATAATCCATAATCCAAAAATGGCATCTGCTAAGTTTCATAATGCTATTTGTAGTATGCTTCAAAAAGCAGATTGGAATTTCTGCGCGATGGAGATTGTTGGAGATAAAGTTATCTTCAGATACGCGCATGGTTTAGGAATTGTGCGCGACACACACCGACTTAATAAGGTGGTGGTGGTGCGTAGTGATGGATCTAAATCATTTTCACACACCTATTGATGGTTGTGTGAAATTAACAAACCGCTGGATTTTTTCAGCGGTTTTATTTATGGGGTATTGAATTTTATTTTTTTATTTGTATAATAATAATGAGCCTTGGCTGTGATTTCCGGATCAAGGATTTGTTTTAGGAAGGACAATATTATCTTGGCTCTTGGGTTAAGATTGAGTCCATCCACCTGCTCTAAGCCGGGACAATCCAACAGTCGGGGCTCATTAGTTTAAATTATTTATTATGAGAAAATGTTCAATTTGTGAAAAAGGATCGATTCTTCGCGGAGGCCGTAAAAAGCTTCGCGGAAATTATAATCCAATTCCTAAAACAAGAAAATATCCGAATCTTCAAAAAGCGACTATCGCAGGCAAAAAAGTTGTAGCTTGCGTAAAGTGCATAAAAAGTTCCGTGAAATAAATATTGTGGACCAATTTTTAATTTTAATTTTTCAGCTTATTGTTTTGTTATTTTCTGTAATTATTCACGAGGTTTCTCATGGAGTTATGGCAAATAAACTTGGCGATCCGACGGCAAAAAATGCCGGACGCCTTACTTTAAATCCCTTAAAGCATTTGGATTTTTTCGGTTCGTTTTTATTGCCGTTTTTGCTTTTTATGGCAAGAAGTTCGGTTTTGTTCGGTTGGGCGAAACCGGTTCCGTTTAATCCCGCGAATTTAAGAAATCCGAAAAGAGATAGCGGACTTATTGGATTAGCTGGTCCATTAAGCAATCTTTCAATAGCAATTATTTTCGGCTTAATTTTAAAATCAACAATTTTTTTTGGAATTATCAGCGGGCAGTTTTTAATCTTTCTTGATATTATTATTTTGATAAATATCGCCTTGGCAATTTTTAATTTAATGCCGATCCCGCCGCTTGATGGTTCAAAAATCCTTTTCGCGTTGTTGCCGAGAAATAAAAAGATTGAAGAAATTGAAATAATGTTTGAACAATACGGAATTTTTATTTTATTATTTTTTATTTTTTTTGGCTTTCAATTCATCACCCCGATAATCTACGGCTTATACAGAATTTTAGGAAGCGGGTTGTT
>JBBTRJ010000038.1:0-1365 GCA_038065215.1 Patescibacteria group bacterium | reverse complement strand
GCGACTCTATTTTGTAATTCAAAGTATAATAAATAAAATGAAAATTTCAAGAGATAAAATCTATTTAGATTATGCGGCGACAACGCCAATTGATAAGGAAGTGAAAAAAACAATGGAGCAAAGCGGATTCGGGAATCCGGGCTCGCTTCATTCTTTTGGACAAGAAGCCTTAGCAACAGTTGACGAATCGCGAGAAAAAATCGCCAAAGCAATCGGCGCGGATTTTCGGGAAATTATTTTTACCGGATCGGCGACCGAGGCGAATAATTTGGCGTTGCGCGGCATAATAAAAAATCTCAAATCTCAAATCTCAAATCTCAAATCTTTAAGAATTATAACATCTATTATTGAACATAAATCAATTTTAGAAACTTGTCGAGATTTGGAAAAAGAAGGAGTTGAAATTATTTATTTGCCAGTTAATAAACAGGGGATTGTTGATTTAAAAAAATTAGAAGAATCTCTTAATGAGCGAACAATTTTAGTTTCAATAATATATGCCAATAATGAAATCGGTATAATCCAACCGCTTTTTGAAATCAGTAAAATTATAGATAATTTCAAAAAGCGGAATTTTCAAAAAAATCCTAATTACTACCCCCTGTTCCATACCGATGCTGTCCAAGCTTTCCAATTTTTAAATTGCAATGTAAATAATTTAGGAATTGATTTAATGACTTTATCAGCCCATAAAATTTACGGTCCAAAAGGAATCGGCATATTATATGCGCGCGCCCCGTACCCTAAACCCTATACCCTAAACCCTATTATCACCGGCGGAGGCCATGAATTCGGTTTGCGTTCAGGCACGGAAAATGTTCCGGCAATTTCCGGTTTTGCCAAAGCTATTGAATTGGCGGATAAAAATCGCGAAAAAGAATTTAAAAGAATTGCCGAATTATCAGCTTACTTTTGGAAAGAATTAAAAAAAATATATCCAAAGGCGGAAATTAATAATTCAAATGATTTAAAATTTATGATTTATAATTTAAGAAAACTGCCCAATATTTTAAATATTTATTTCCCAAACCAAAACAGCCAAGACTTATTGATGAAATTGGATTTAAACGGCGTTGCGATTTCTGCCGGTTCCGCTTGTTCAGGCCGAACAGCTAAAACTTCCCATATCTTAAAAGCTCTTGGCTTGCCTGAAAAAAAAATTAAAAGCAGTTTGCGTTTCAGTTTTGGAAAATTCACAAATAAAAAAGAAATTGATAAATCTTTAAGAATAATTAAAATGATTTTTTGCCACAATTAAAAAAATAAATCATTTATATTATACTTTGAATTATGAAACTCCTGTTTTGCAGACAGTAAAGAAAATATTTTTCTGAAATCTAAACGGAAGCGCAGGATTTGCGAAGC
>JBBTRJ010000037.1:0-2890 GCA_038065215.1 Patescibacteria group bacterium | reverse complement strand
ATTCAAGGCCGGCAACTCAAGCCATTGACACCACTCCTCCTTCCGCACCGATGGGATTAGTTGTGCAATAATTTTTTTTATATATAATTATAAAATATGGATAATCAAAATAATATAAGCGATCAACAAAATAGTAAAAATTATTTTTTAAAAATAATTGTTTTTATAGTTGTAATTTTAATATTTATCGCAATAGTATTCTTTTTTGATTTTTTTAACATAAGCAAATCGTTCGGTACGGCCACTCTTTCTTGGACTGCCAACACTGAATCTGATTTAGCCGGTTATAAAATTTATTACGGCATTTCAAAAAGGACCGGTGATTGTCCGCCGGCCGGTTATTCGGAAAATATTAATGTGCAAAAAACAACTTCACCGGATAAGCCGGCTTATAAAATTGAAAATTTAGATACGGGAAAAACTTATTATTTTTCAATAACAAGCTATGATGTTTCCGGCAATGAAAGTTGTTTTTCGGCGGAAATGAGCAAAAATATCTTAAAAACAAAACCTTGATAAATCTTTTTTAATTTTTTAGAATAAAGTTAAACAAGCATTAAGGTTTTTTATAAATTTATAAAAAATAAAAAATTTAAAAAAATATGAATAAAAAATATCAATCAATAAAAATATTGCGCAGTCTTGTAATAGTAAGTTTGATTTTGTCTGGATTTTTATTAAGCCATCAAGTGTTGGCTGGTACAGCTACTTTAAATTGGAATGCTTCCACAGACAATATTGCCGTTGCTGGTTATAAAATTTATTATGGCAATTCGCCAAGAACCGGCACAGACCCGAAGACTTGTACTCTTTGCGGCTATTCCGCAAGTGTAAATGTCGGCAATGTTTTGACATATGCTTTTAATACTTTGACCGATGGACTTACTTATTATTTTTCAATTACATCATATGATACATCAAATAATGAAAGTTCGTTTTCATCTGAAGTAAGTAAAATTATTCCGGTTGTTGCTGATACTACTGCTCCAACAATTCCCGCTAATCTTGCTGCTGCCGTAATTTCATCAAGCCAAATTAATCTCTCTTGGATAGCTTCTACTGATGCGGTTGGAGTTACTGGCTATAAAATTTACCGAGGAGGCGTTCAAATTGCCACTTCTGCGACTAATTCTTATTCCAATACCGGCCTTACCGCTTCCACTGCTTATTCTTACACTGTTTCCGCTTATGATGCGGCAGGAAATAACTCTGCTCAAACATTGTCAGTATCGGCTACAACGCAGGCAGTTTCGTCTGGCTCAACTTCAATTTTTTATTCTGCATTAGGAGACGGTTATGTGGAAAATGGTTATATCGGTGGTTGGGCTACTGCTCGCGATGCATTATCAGGCAATGGAGTAGATTATACGAGTACGAGCGGTTTAGATACGGGTTCTTTTTTTGACCCAACTGACAATTACAAAATAATGAGAGGTTTTATTCCTATAGATACATCTGCTCTTCCCGACAATGCTGTAATAACTTCCGCCGCTTTAAAAATATTTGTTGCAAGTAAAAATAATGATGATAATGACGGTGATGATTTTATTTCAGTAGTCGGACCAACCACTCAAGCTTTCACTACTTCACTTTCAATCGCAGATTATAATAAAACAAGTTCTCAAGAACTTACAACTAGAGTTGATGTCGGGAATATCACAACAGGCGCTTATAATACCTTAACTCTAAATTCTGCCGGCTTAAGTATTATTAATAAAACGGGTGTTACTATGTTTGGGATTAGAGAGGGGCATGATTTATTAAATTTATCGATTGACGCAACAACATCATCGGGTTATGGGGGAAACAGAATAATATTTTATATTAGTCAAACTGCAGGCATTGCTCAAGATCCATACCTTGAGGTGACATATACAATAGGAGGAATTACTGACACTGCTCCGCCTATAATATCAGCCGGCTTGCCAATTGGAGTGCTATCTTCAGGCGCAACTTCAGCAATTCTTTCAATAACCACAAACGAAAACTCAACCTGTAAATACGGAACAACAGCAAACACAACTTATGCTTCAATAGCTAATATTTTTGCCGCCACAGGAGGAATAGCTCATACCCAATCTTTATCAGGTTTAACTTCAGGCTCTTCATATTCTTATTATGTTAGATGCCAAGATTCAACAGGCAATACTAATACCAATGATTATTCAATAATATTTTCTGTTCCGTCTGCCGATATTGTTGCTCCGATAATTACAAATATCACAGCAGGAAATATTACCACCAATTCTTCAATCATTGCTTTTGTCACAAATGAACTATCGGATACTCAGATAGAATATGGCATAACCACTTCATATGGGCAAACCACAATTCTCAATGCGACTTTTACGACTTCTCACTCTCAAGCTTTTTCCAATCTTTTAGCTAGCACCACATATAACTATCGAATTATATCTAAAGATGCAGCCGGAAATATCGCCACTTCTCAAAACTATACTTTTACTACTCAATCTATTCCCGATAATACACCCCCAACAGGAATAATCGATTTCTCTATTTCCAATATTGGCCAAACTTCACTCACTCTTTCATGGTCTGTGCCAACAGATTCTTCCGGTATCTCCAATTATGATATCAGATATAATACTTCGCCAATTACAGATTTGAATTTTGATGTTTCTACTCAAATTTTTAATATCCCCATTCCCGCTACTCAAGGTACCACTCAAACTCAATATATTTCTGTTGGCTTGACTCCCGGCACCACATATTATTTTGCCATCAAATCTAAAGATTCTTCAAATAATATTTCTATTCTTTCTAATATTCCGACAACTACCACTCAATCAGCGCCGTCCACTCAATCTCAAACTCAATCTACTCAATCAGGCACAGTTTCCGTTGCGTCATCAGGCGGTGGCGGAGGAGG
>JBBTRJ010000036.1:0-8971 GCA_038065215.1 Patescibacteria group bacterium | reverse complement strand
TATTTCCCCATTAAATATTCTTCCACCCTCTTTTCGTTCGGATAATATTTCAAAATAGTTTTTCCTGTTTCTAAAGCTTTTTCTTTATCATCAGTATTAGCGGAATAAATATCAAAAAGTCCCATAAGAAAAATCAATCTATTGGGGCTATATTTCAGCCCATTATTAAAAATATTTACAGCTTTTTGATAATAACCCAAATCGCGAGATTTTAGAGCTGTTATTTTATAGATTGAACCGAGAGTATATAAATTTTGGTTAAAATTAAATCCCTTGCCGGCTTTCAAAATCGGCTCCATTTGATTTTCAGCTTGTCTCGCGAGAACATCAATTACATCTTTATTAGATTGTTGATTTATTATGTTAAGCAAAATTCCTAAATAATATTGAGTTGTTTCATCTTGGCCTACCGGAGAATAAAAATTTAAAACAGAATTGAATAAATTATTCATATCGTCTAATGTGCGAACTTTCCCGTTTTGCAAATTCAAAACCGCGTTTATGTGTATTTGGCTTTTCCGCAACGGCAAATAAGCGCCAAAATAAAATAAAACCAATATTAAGATGGTTATTATAAAAGCGGCGATTATTTTAATATCGTTATTTGATTTCATTTTGAGATTTAAATTTATATATAGAAAAAGATAAAAATATAAATAAATTAATGTATATCGGCAAAACATCAAAAAGCACAATTCCTTGGACAAGATAGGCGATCGGCAAAGCGAATAATAACGCGCTTTTAATTATTAATGATTCATTATTGGTAATAATGGCATTTTTAAAAAACTGCCAATAATATATGATAAAAATTCCAATGAAGCTCAAAAGCCCAAAAGCGCCGGTCATAACCAAATAATCAAAGAAAATATTATGGGCTCTGTCATACCAAACCGCAAAAGCTGGATTATAATATTTTTCAAATGCTACGGTAAAATTTTCCGGCCCCCAGCCTAAAATCGGACGCTCCTTGAAAGCGATAATTGATTGCTTCCATAATAATAATCTTGTTTTAGCGGTTTCAGTATTTAATGTTATGTCTAAAATTCTATTGCCGCCGCCCTGTTCCCGGCAAAATGGCATCAAATCAATTGATTGGCGATATTTAATTCCAAATATTCCTAAAATTATCAAAAAGATCGCAATTGCAAAAACCAGCCAGCGGTGTTTTTTATTCGGCAAAGTGAAAAATAAATATCCTAAAAATACTAAAATCCCGATTCCCAACCCCAAAACCGCGCCTCTTGTCTGGCTTAAAAAAAGAAAAATGAAAAATAAAATTGCCAATCCAAGCCAAAGCCATTTTTTTGCAATTTTCCAATCACCAACCGCCAAATAAAGCGCGTAGAAAATCGCAAAAATCATATAAGTGCCCACATAAGCGGGATTACCCAATGTCCCGCTAAATCTAAGACATAAACTATTTCCAATAAAATTACTAAATCCCATGCTTCCCAAAACGCCGTAAATAATAACTATTAAAGCGGCAATAGAAGAAAAAACAAACATTTTTCGCCAATCTTCTTCGGTTTTAAAAAGCAAAGCCATTAAAAAGAAAAAAATGAAAAAGTGGAACATTTGCAAACCGCCTTCGCCGCGTTCAAAATTAGACCAAAAAGAAACTGATGGATTATATCCAAAAAATCCGGCTAAAATATAAATAAAAACAAAAATTGAAACCGCCATAACCAACGGCTGTTTAAAAAAATTCTTAATTCTAAATTCAGTCCGCCAATTGGCGGACTGAATTCCATCAGTAGCCCATGCCCAAATAAAAAATATCAAAGCTAAATCAATAACCGTTCTGAAAAAAACATATTTACCAACGATAAACGGGAAAAGCGTTCCCTGGTAAACAATAATCACGCTCAATGGCGCGAGATAAAGAAAAAATTTTGAAATTTTTAAATAAATATTTTTTGACATTAATTATTGATTAATCCCAATTTCCTGTAAAACCGGCCTCAAATCTTCATAAATCGGCAATATTTTAAAATCAATCGTCTTTTTTAATTCCAGAAAAATATTTTTAGATTCAATAAAATTATGATCAAAATAATAAGCCAGCGCCAATTTTAACAAAATATCTTTTCGTCCAATACTAGAAGTCATAATTTTATTATCTAATAAATAAAGAGCTGTGTTGTAATAATTAATCGCTTTTTTATAATCATTATTAAAATCGCCAACATAATTTCCCAAAATAACAAATTCCTCTATTTTTTGAGGTCCTCTGCCAAGCCGTTCCGCTTCAGCCAACTCCATAGCGCCTTTTTTAGAATCTCCAATACCGTAAGCCATTAAAGCAAAATAGAAATGAGGCTCGGCTGAATCAAGGTTTGCGCCAACTGCCTCTTCAAGCGCCCTATAAGCGCCAGAGACATCTCCCTTTAATAATCTAACTTTCCCTAAAACATAAAGAGTTTGTTGGCGCCTTGGGCTTAATTCCAGCGCCTTAAGAGTTAAATTTTCAGATTCTTTTAAATAATCTGGGTTATATTTATAAAAAACATTTTCAAATTCAGCCAAGGTAAGGTAATTTAAAAATCCCAGAGGATGCCGCTGAATAACTAATCTTAAATGACCGGCTAATTTGCCCTGTAAATCTTCTAAGCCCGGATAATTAATGCCTTGTTGATGCGCCTGTTTTACAGTATTGGCGAAATTCTTGCGGACATCATCAATATAGGGCGTTGATGTCATTAGCGCCTGATTAAAAGAAAGCAAAGAACTCTCAGATAAACGATTTAAAAAATAATTTACTCCCCAATATTCATAATTAGCTCCTTTAAATATTTGAAAATTATAATAAATAGGTATCAACACTGTTAATAATAAAACTCCGATAATTATCTTTCGAGCTATTAAATTATCAGTTATCGGATTGCTGGAAAAGTTTAATAATTTATCATCTAAATAACTATCAATAAATGCCAGCGCTAAAAAGAACATTAAATAAGTACCGATAGTGTCAAAAATAAATAAATTCTGGATAAAATATGCTATTATTGCCGATAAAAAAAATATTTTATAATTAAGTTGTTTTTTAAGTAGCACATAAAATACCGAAGCAAATATGCCCAAATATGCCAATAATCCGACAAGTCCAGTTGTTACTAAATATTCTAAAATAACATTATGGGGCTTATCCCAATAAGTGCCAAATATATTTTTACTTAAAAGTTGCGGGTTGTAATACTTATCAAAAGGAATACGGAAGTTTTCAAGCCCCCAGCCAAAAATCGGCTTTTCTTTAAATGCGTTTAAGCTTAATTGCCAAGTAATCAGCCGGCCGCTAATTGAGTCGTCTTGAAAAGAAAAATCAGCAATTCTTTTAAACCCGGGTATTTTTTGCCAAAAAGAATTTTCTCTGGTCAATAAAAAAAATGCCGATAAAATAATAAGAATGCCAAGCGTTGCCAACGATGTTTTGCGCAATATTTTTGAATGAGATTGAAAAATAAACCAAAAAATAAATATCAAAATACCGATTGCTAATCCAAATAGCACGCCTAAAGTTTGAGATAAAAAAATCGCTACGGTTATTAAAATTATGCCCAATCCTATCAAACTTTTAAATTTTAAATTTTGGGCCGATGATTTAAATAACCAAAAACCGATAAAAAAATTAAACAAAAGATACCCAGCCATAAAAGCAGGATTGCTGAAAGTAGAGCCAATTCTTTCCGGAATACCCCTGTAAAGAATATGAAGCCACAAGTCTGCGTCTTTTGAAAAAATAAAAAATTTTTGAGAAATTCCAATTAAAGAAACCGCCACCGCTGTCCAAAAACTTAAATTCCAAATTATATTCCAATTTATTTTTTCTTTTAATGACGACGCAACAAGAAATAGAATAAAAAAATGCCACAGCGCTATTAATCCTAAACTCCTTGATTCATCTGACCACAAACTCATTCTCCAATCGGGACCAAAAATTGCAGATAGTGTAATCACAATCATAAAAATACTTAATGCCATTGTCATTCTCGTAATTTTAGGCCTATATGATTTATTAAAAATTATTAAATAAATCCATAAAGTAAAAATAATTTCCGTTAAAATTTGAAAAGCTATCGTCTTGCTTAACTGAAAAGGCATCATTATTGTCGGAAAATAAATTAACGGTATGGCGATGACTAAGCCATAAATAAGATATTTAATTATATTGATCATTTTTTGTTCAAACATTTCATAAAGTTTAAATGTTCTAAAACTTAAAAGCAAATCAAAAACCCCCTTTCGGGGGTTTTTGATTCCGATTATGCGCTATCGGGAAACATCAATCAGATTAGTTGAAATTAACATCAGCCACCCTTACCGGAACGACTGAGCCTTCAATGGTCAACCCATTAGTGGTTGTTCCATCTCCCCAATCAACACCAGATCCATTAACAGCTGAACTGCTTGCTGTATTGATGAATACTGAAAGTGAATCTGAAGAATTCGCGGCATCATAGAAAGAAGAGGTTTGTACTCTTACTTTTACACTTTCAGTAGCGCCTGCGCTTATTGTCTTAATATTTGCGCCTGTGTATGTGAAAGCGACCGAGCAAGAATTTTGCGTCCCCGTTATACAACTCGCTGATGAACCGCTATTCCAATCATTTCCACTAGTATCAATCAAATTAGCAGTAATTGTTGTTCCAATACTTACTGCTGAACCCTGGAATTTCAATGTTACAGTATTAACTGTAATTGGATCAGCTGAATCAGCAACAAAATTCAATGTTGCCAAATCATCATTAGCAACTCTAGCCCTGCCAGAAGTGATGCCTATGACTGTTGAACTCAATGTAAGTTTGCTTCTGACAACTGTCAAAGCATTTCCAGATACTCCAATGGTCGGGCTCAAAGTAATAGTGCTTGAAGTAAGCGCTGTATTTGAACCTTGTCCAAGAGCGGTAATGTCAGTCACAGAAGAAGCAACCTTAAATGTATAAACAGCATTTGATGAAGCATTGGCCTGAGAATTAGCAATAACATCTCCTTTTAATTGCAATTCCAATGAACCGTTTTGAGGAACAACTGGAGCGGTTGCAAAATTAAACACATAAGCCCATGAACCGCCGGCTGCAACCGTTGAACTCGCGCTCACCGGACCAGCAACCATTGTTGAACCATTATAAAGCTTAGCATTTTGGAATGAAGGCCTAGTGCCAGAGTTACTTGAAGTAGCGGTAATAATCAAAGTGTTAATTTTGATTGGTTCCACATTAGTAGTTTCAGTAAATCTGAAATTTGCCAAACTGTTATTAGCTGAACCCATAACTACTTGCTTTGCAGGAATAGTAGCGCCAACTGCCACAGTCATACTCGGACCGCTAGCAACAGTAAGCGTCTGACCGGCAATACTGGTCGGAGAACAGCTAATTGAAGAATTAGTTGAAGCTCCGGTACCCGTACATGAAGTCAAAGTGGTTACAGAACCCAATGAACTGACAGCCGTAACGCTTGACAAAACATCGGCATAAACATCAACCGTCTTTGAACTTCCGGCAGAAACATTAATAGTTCCCGAGAAAGTAATCGCTTGACTGGCGGTTAATGTGCTTTGAGTTGAGCCAATTTGAGCGCTACCAACCATAACTTTAAGATTTTGGAAATTAGTTGACGAAGCATTGGTTGTAATTGTTAAATTGGAAATATTAATACCTTCAGCCGTAGAAGCTGTCAATGTATATGAACCAATTTTAACATTAGATGAACCTTTTGCATAAGTAATATTACCAAAACCGCTGTTTTGAGCTGATGTCAAAGCATTTGAAGCTAAGGTCAAAGCCGCCCCTGAAGCTGAACCGCTATTAGACGATTGGCTTGAGGTCATACCTTGTAAGTTACTTCCAGTCATTGCTGGCAAGCTTGCAGTGTATGAAGTTGAAGTCGCTGTGCTCGCAACATCAATTTTAGCTGAAATTGTTCTGGTGGTATTCGCCGGAATAATATAATTAATCGGCGAAGCGCTTACACCAAAATGACAAACTATACTGCCAGCAGCCAAAGTACATTGACCACTGCTAACACCACTAGCAACGGTGCTGATTGTTGAACCAATCTGCCCGCCGGCGTTATCAACCAATGAAATATTAGATAATTCATTGGTAACATTGCCGATTTGACTGAAATCTTTTCCTGAATTTGCAATAGTCAAATCCAAAAATTTAACTTTAACAGCTTCACCAGCCGCGTAAATGTTAAATTTACCCAAAACGGTCCCTGAACCTCCTTTGGCAACATTGCCGGTCGGAGTATCTGAAGCCGCAGTAACTGTAATAGCCCCTTGGTTAATAGTAACCTGGTGACCGCTGGTTGAACCAGTGCCTCCTCCGTTTACCGTAACCGAAATCGGACTGTTGTAGGTTGAGTCAGTAGCTAAGACATCAAAGGTATTTAAAATACCAAAGTCAAAGTTAAAGCTCGGGCTGCCCATAATGTCAGCATAAATTTGCAAATTTGAGCTTCCGGTTTGAAGTGAAGCCGGGGCTGAAGTTAAATCAAAATATGCTGTGCCATCAGAAGCAACTGACGCCAATGTTGAACCAACTTGAACGCCATTAACCATCAATTTAACATTTTGAATATCACCTTTTGCGGCTGAACCAACAATAGTATATTTGATTGATTTCAAATTAACTTTGCTGTTGGCGGCAGTTAATGTCCATGCAGAAACCAAAACATTGGTTGTGCCAGCATAAACTGAAGATCCAACCGAAGACGAAGCGATTGTTAAGGTCGCGATCGACGGGTTAGCAACTGAAGTGATAGTCTGGGTGTTGCCATTCATTGGGAAATTTCCCGATAAAACAACCGCAGTATTTGCGCTGTCAACAGCAGTAATATCGCTCGCGCTATTTAACGCAAACGCGACTGTGTTTCCAGCTGTTAATCCTGAAGCCGGGTCAATTCCCAAAGTGAAATTTCTGGTCTGACCAGCGTTAATGCCCAAATTAAGGCTATTAAAAGTGATTACTCCTCCTGAAATTGAAGCAAATTGAGCAATAACTTTTCCGCCTTCAATCAAATAAGCATTATTAACCGCTGTATCTGACAAAACTCCTGTTTTTGTGAATTTAACGCCGTTAAGAGTAACGCCACCGGATGTTCCGGCAGTAAACGCAGCTTTTAAAACTTCTACTCTCGCGGCTCCGGAAATTATTGAACCAGCAGCCGGATTGTCTGAAGCTAAGCTAACGGCTAAACCAGTAGCTGGAGCCACGGTTGTGGTTGTACCAGTTGTAGTGGTTGTCGTAGTTGTCGTGGTTGTTACGACAGCCAATGAATTGACATAAGCTCGTGATTTTGGACCGAAATATCCGACGGCCGGTGAAATACCGACTGAAGCCTGATAAGCGGCCAAAGCGGCTTTTGTCAAATTACCAAAATAACCCTTAGCTACGCCAGTTGGCATAGTTAATTGTCCTTTTGATTCCAAGAAAGATTGCAAAGCAGTTACTTGATCGCCTTTTGAACCAATTGTGAGGTCAGAAGCGAAATTATAAGCCGCAGTTGCTGAACTTCCTTGGGAAGCCGCTAATTGAGATTGCAAGGCTTGGATTTGAGCCAAAAGACTTGCAATTTGCGCCTGAAGATCAGCTGTTTGAGCTGATGTTCCAGACACTGAAACTACCATCATCGCAAAAGCGACAACAATAGTAGCAAATGTTTTTAATGAATTACTCATTTGTATTTGTAAGTTTTTTTTCTGAAAAAAATTAATAAACTGTGAGGTTGTTAAAAATTTAACAGAATTTATTTTTGAATAAAATTAAATTTATATTCTGGAAGCTATTCTATCAACGATCGACCCAAGATAAAAAACATTAAGCAATGAATCTTTACCAAGCGTGTTTAACAGAATAACCTTGATAACTATTATAGATAACTAATAAAAAAACCCGCTTTTGAGGCGAGACCAAAATAAGCTGATGAGCTAAAAAGCTATCAAGTTAATAAGTTAATTTGGCCTCACTCCAAATTTCTTAGATTTTCAATTATTATACGATTATCCAAAATTTTAGCAATAACCAAATATTGTGGATAACCTATATATAAATAAACGAAGGAAATATGGTTTTGTTACAATCAACCGCATATAATAAACCACAAGCGCAAAATTCTTTCTTCAACCCGCTCGCGTCCCGCAAAGCGGGACTGCGCTTCCGTTTAGGTTTCAGAAAGAGTTTTGCGCTTATGGTTTTATGCGCGTCTGTCAATTAAAAATTAAATTTTCCACTTTGAAACCGCGAAAATGACGATACTAAAAAGAATAATTATTGTAATATTTTTTAAAACAGAATTTTTATCGATTTTCCCTTCTAAATGATTAATTATCAAATCTTTGGAAGTTAAAACAAAAATCAGCATCAGGGCAGATAAATTCAAAAATCCTATCGGCAGCAACGCCGTTGCCAAAACTAATTGGCCCAATAAAAAAGAAAAAACCGCCGAATACGCGTTAATTCTTTGAATGGATATTTGCAATTGCGATTCAAATCTTGAAAAATGCCAATTCAACAGCTCTTTGAAAATAAAAAATGACGATGAAAATAAAATCAGATATTTTAAAAAAAATAATTGGGATTTATCGGAAGAAAAGAAAATAATAAAAATCAAAAAAAACAAAAAATTGTTTAAAAATTGATAAACTTGATAACGATTGGCAAAAACTAAATTTTTAATTCCTAAAAAAAGGAAAAAAAGAAAACTGAAAAATAATAAATAAACCGGGAAAATCGGCGAATGGATAATAAAAAACGGAGCTGATAAAATAATTAAAAATGAAGATAAAAAGCGGTTTTCAAATGCAGGATAAAAATAAAAATAAACAGCGAACCCGAGATAAATGATAACCGGGAAAAAAGAATAATTTTTATTTATCCACAGTAAAAGCAAACCAAAAATTACCGCGCCTAAAAATGGTTTATTTATTGATTGTAATGCCAGACTCCTTGAAACCGATTTTAACTTTTTT
>JBBTRJ010000035.1:0-3592 GCA_038065215.1 Patescibacteria group bacterium | reverse complement strand
CCGCTCACGAATTTACTTCGTAAATTCTGCGCTTCCGTTTAGGTTTCATAAAATTCATTCTTTTGCTGTTTGCGAAAATACGCATTTCGTAATTTAAAGTATATAATATTGCTACAATTTATGAAATATTTTTTTTACACAATTTGGGAAATTATAGAAGTGGCCTTAATAGCTATTGTTTCCGTTATAATAATTAGAAGTTTTATAGTTCAGCCTTTTTTGGTTTACGGCTCAAGCATGGAACCGAATTTCCATAATAACGATTATTTATTGATTGATGAAATTTCTTACAGATTCAAAAATCCGGAAAGGGGAGAAGTGATAGTTTTCAAATATCCGGGAAACGAAAACTATTATTATATTAAAAGAATTATCGGTTTGCCCGGAGAAGAAATTCAAGTAAAAGACGGGAAAATTACAATTTTTAATCAAAATTTTCCCGAAGGGTTTGTATTGGATGAAGACTATATTCCGACTAATTTAGAAACAACTGGCAATGGGCAAAAAATAAAATTAGAAGCGGAAAAATATTTTGTTTTGGGAGACAATCGCCAATTTAGTTTTGATTCCAGGGGTTGGGGGCCATTGAGCGAAAATGAAATTATCGGCATGGTTCGCTTGAGATTATGGCCGTTGAACAAAGTAATGGCGTTTGAGAAACCGGCGTATTAAAAATGGGCACTAGGGTTTAGCCGTTAGTGGTTAGAATTATAAAATTATGTCAAAAAAATTAAAGCGTCGAAAAACCATAAAATCATCAAAAAAAGGAAAGGTTTTATTGCAGAGCCTTAAGGGGATGCATGATATTTTACCGGAGAATCAGCTGTTCTGGGAAAAAGTGAGAATTTCAGCCAATAAAATAGCCGATTTTTATAATTTTTTAAGAATTGACACTCCTATTTTGGAATCTGCCGAGATTTTTGAAAGAACCGGCGAAGGAACCGATATTGTTGAAAAAGAAATGTATTTTGTAAAAACAAAAGGAGGAGATCGCTTGGTTTTGCGCCCGGAAGGAACCGCTCCGGTCATAAGAGCTTATATTCAGCACGGATTAGCTAAGATGTCGCAACCTTTGAGACTTTTTTACATTGGTCCGATGTTCCGGCATGAACAGCCGCAATCCGGAAGATTCCGTCAGCATCATCAGGTTGGATTTGAAATTTTAGGAGGAGATAATAACCCTATTTATGATATTTTCACGATTTTAGCGCCATTCCGATTATTGGAAGAATTGAAAATTAAGAATTTAATGATTCAGATAAATAGCATCGGGTGTAAAAATTGCAGATCGGCTTATTCAAAAAAATTACAAGAATATTATAAAGGAAAACAAGATAAAATTTGCAAAGATTGCAAAAAAAGATTAGTAAGTCGCCCATTAAGGCTTTTAGATTGTAAAAATGAAAAATGCGCTGAAATTAAAATTGAAGCGCCTGTTATTATTGATAAACTTTGCACTAATTGTAAAAATCATCTAAAAAGCATATTAGAACATTTAGATGAGCTTTCTTTACCGTATTCGATAAACCCTTATCTTGTAAGAGGCCTTGATTATTATAATGGAATGGTTTTTGAAATTTTTTCAGAAACCGGAAAAGAAATGAATACTGATAATAATGAAAATAGCAATGATAAAAATAATGGACAAAATAAGGAATCAAAAGAAAAAAATTTGAATTTTACTTTAGCTAGCGGCGGAAGATATGATGGTTTGGCTGAAATGCTTGGCGGACCAAAAATTTCCGCGGTCGGCGGAAGCGTTGGCATTGAAAGAGCGATAGAAGCGATGAAATTTTATGGAGTTTCCGGAGTTTTGAAAAACGAAGTTAAGGTATTTTTAATTCATATCGGCGGAGAAGCAAAAAAGAAAAATATTTTTATTTCTGAAGAATTGAGAAAAGTTGGCATTAAAACAGTTGAATATTTCGGCAAAGATTCTCTTAAATCCCAATTAAGAGCCGCTAATAAAGGAAATGCGTCCTTAACATTAATCATCGGCCAAAAAGAAGTTTTTGAAGAGTCGGTAATCATAAGGAATATGAAAACAGGCGTTCAAGAAGCCGTTCCGCTTGAAAGAGTAGGGGAAGAAGTTAAGAAAAGGTTAAAATAATGGATTGTATATTTTGCAAAATTTCAAAAAAAGAAATATTGACTGATATTATTTATGAAGATGACAATATTTTAGTTTTTAAAGATATTAAACCATCTGCCCCGATTCATTGTCTAATAATTCCAAAAGAACATATCCAATCAATAATTCATTTAGAAAGCAATCATCAGAATATTATTTCTAAAATAATTTTTGCCGCTAAAAAAACAGCTGAAGGATTAAATTTAAGAGGATATAAATTGGTTTTTAATGTCGGCCGCGAAGGCGGGCAAGTAATAGACCATCTACATCTTCATTTATTAGGAGGCTGGACAAAACAGAGCGATATTGATCATATGCCGCGCTCGGGGCTGGACAAATAAAATAATTTTAATATATAATCTATTATTATGTTAGAAGTAAAAAGAAAAGAAGGAGAATCAATAAGTTCATTTTTGCATCGCTTTTCAACTAAAATTAAACAAAGCGGAGTTTTGATCGAATCTAAAAAACGCCGTTATTATAAGAGAACAGTCAATAAAACTAAAAGAAAAGCGTCTGCTATTTATCGCAGTGGAAAGAAAAAAGAATACGAAGAATTAAAGAAAAAAGGTTTATTTTAAAATTTATCGTTTATGCAACAAAAAATTAGCAATGATCTTAAAGAAGCTTTAAAATCCGGCGATAGTTTTCGCGTTGGAGTTTTACGAATGATTGCCGCCGCATTTAAAAATAAAGAAATTGAAAAAAAGGGGAAAGGAGAAAATTCGGAGCTTATTGAAACAGAAGTTATTGATATTATAAGCAAGGAGGCGAAAAAAAGAAAAGATGCTGTTGATGCTTATGCGAGCGGCGGAAGAAGCGAGCTTGCCCAGCAAGAATTGAAAGAGCTTGATATTATTAAAAAATATCTGCCAGCGCAATTAAGCGCGGCAGAAATTGAAAAAATAGTCGATAAAGCGATTGAAATTATCGGAGTTCAAAGCCAAAAAGATTTTGGCAAAGTGATTGGAGAAGCGATGAAAGAATTAAAGGGCAAAGCCGACGCTTCGGAAGTAAGCGCGATAGTAAAGAAAAAACTTGAAGAAAAATTAAAATAGACCCGCTAAACAAAATTGCAGTAGAAAAGATTATTATTCTGCGGGGTTAATAATCTTAAACCTCCAAAGAATACAATTTTTCGTTTTTAATAAAATATAGAATTTCCGACCCCGCTTCATAATAAGCGGTTTTTATTTTTTGAATAATCGGATATTGGTTCAAATTATCTCGAGTGTCTATTTCGATAAAATCGATATTTATTATTTCTTTATTTTCATATTCGACAAATAAATGATAAGAATCTTTATACCAAAATATGTTTTTAATCTTTCCGTTATTTTTAGTATTCAGTTTAATTATTTCTCCGGCTTTTTGAGGATGATTTTTATACCAATTTTCCAAAAAATAAATATTTATTTTATTTTCTTTGTCTAAAAACGCTATTTTTTTATTATCTAAAGA
>JBBTRJ010000034.1:0-3499 GCA_038065215.1 Patescibacteria group bacterium | reverse complement strand
TTTCCATTTTCAACGCACATTGAAGATTCGCTGCCTTTACCGGTTAAAATTACAATATCGTCTTTTTTTGCCAAAGACAGCGCTTTTTTAATGGCTTCTTTGCGGTCAATTATCTTCCAATAATTTTTAGAAATTAAAAATTTGGAATTAGAAATTTGCGAAAATCCGCTTTCTATATTATCTAAAATTTGAAACGGATTTTCATCATACGGGTCTTCATTCGTTAAAATTATTTCATCGCAATATTGCGCCGCAATTTTCCCCATTTCCGGCCTTTTCCATTTATCCCGTCCGCCACCGGCAGATCCTAAAACGCAAATAAGCTTTTTACTGAAATTTTTGCAATTTTTATAAACTTTTTCCAAAGAATCTGGCGTATGAGCATAATCAATTATGATTTTAAAATCTTGCCCCCTTCCAGCCGGCGAATCAATAAATTCCATTCTGCCGGGAATAAATTTTATTTCGGACAATATTTTTTTAGCAACATTATTTTTTATTCCATAAATTTCAGCTATTTTTATCGCCGCCGCGGCATTGTTTAAATTAAAATCTCCGGCAATTTGAAGCTTTAAACCATTAACATCGCCTAAAGAATAAGTGATTTTATTTTTTGCCGGAATATTCCAAAATTCTCCGAAATACTTATCATCTTTATTAATAATATGATTATTTCTTACATATTTGAAAAACTTTAATTTCGCCTGCTTATAATTTTCAAACGAGCCGTGGGATTCAATGTGTTCAGGCGCCAAATTTGTAAATACCGCGCTATCAAAATTTATAAATCTATGCCGCGATTGAACAACTCCCTGAGAAGTCGTCTCTATAATAACAAATTGGCAATCAGCTTTTTTTGCATCTGATAAAAATTTCTGGATTTGAAACCGGCCCGGCATTGTCATTTTTAATTTATTTGTCCAAACTTTATCCGCTATTTTAAATTCAATTGACGAAAGAGCGGCTGTTTTGTAGCCAGCAAATTCAAAAACCTTGCTTAAAAAATAAACTGTTGATGATTTTCCTTTTGTTCCGATTACACCGATAACAATCATTTTTCGCGACGGAAAAAAATAAAAAACCGCCGCAAAAAAAGCCATTAAATAATGATAAGTTGGCTGAAAAAAATTAAAAACCGAATATGGAATTATTTTTTTGATTAAATTTAAAATTTTTTCCATTATAAATAATCCTCCGGATTTATTACAACGCCGATCGGCACCAATCCATTAGCCGGAGAAACTGATTTCATTAATATGCTTGGCGCCCAATAAACGCCAAAATGAAGATGCGGACCAGTGGAATAACCAGTATTGCCGGAATAACCGATAAGATCTCCTCTTTTTATAATATCTCTGGTTTTTACAATCTGCTTTGAGAGATGAGCATAAAGAGTGGCTAAATTATTATTATGCTTAATTAAAATATATTTTCCGTATTGGTATTTTTTATAATAATTGCGGTCATTATTATCAACCGCTTCAATCACCCCATCGGATGCCGCATAAACCGGAGTGCCAAGCGGCGCGCCGATATCCAAACCGTTGTGCGGCTTACCTTTATAAAGATAAGAAACTTCCCCTTGATGTTGCGTAATGCGCCCTATGCCGCCATCTTTAATAAGTTTTATCGGCCAAGCAAAAACTCCCGGCCTTTTAATCGGCAAAAGAGCAATATCAAAAGCGCGGCGAAGCTCATTTTCAAAATCGCTTATTTCATCGGAAATAGCCAATTGTTGTTTTTCTAATTCGCTTAGCTGTTTTTGATAATTTTTTTCCTGATTTTTAGTCGCCTCTAAAAGAGTCTGCTTACTTTTCTTAATTTCTTCGACAATAGATTGTTTATTTTTTAAATTATAAAATTCTGATTCTTTTGATTGTTTTTTACCCGAAAGCTCGTCGGCTTTTTCATTCAAAACTTGCTTAAGAGATTGCATTTCAACGACATTATCAGCTAAATTGGCGCTTAAATCCGATAAACTTTGAATTTCAAACGCGCTGTCAGAAAGACTTTTATTTTTTAAAAAAATAATTATAGCGCTTTCCCCATCTTTTGATTGTAATTCCTGCAAGGCCTGAATAATCCCTTTTCTTTTTTTAGCGATTTCATCTTCCGTATCGGCAATTTTATATTGTGTCGATTCCATTTCTAATCCCAACTTTTCAATTATAACCTCGCTGGAACGAATACCGAGCTTTATCTGATTAATCTGGCTGTCAACTTTAACAACTTCTTTTTTAAGGGTTTGCCCTTCTTTTTTAACATCTTCAAGATTATTTTGAATTTCTTGAATTTGAGAATTTATTTTTTGCAATTCTTCATTCTTTTTCTCAATCGATTCTTTTAAGTGAGAAGGATTAGCGGCAAAAACCAAAAAAGTAGAAAGTAAAAAACAGAAAGCAGCCGCCAAAAAAATTTTGGCGAACCTCGCCTTTTTAAAACGAGAAAACAAAAATATTTTATAAAACTTCTTCATTTATTATCGGGAATCCCGTTAGAAGTCCGATAGAAATACATCGGCAGTCGCCAATGGCGACTTACTTCTAACGGGATAAATTTTTTAATGCTATTTTCAAACGCTCATCTATTTTGCTAATTTTTGAAGGAATATCCATCAACGCGTCTTTAATTTCATTTTGTTTATAGCCAAGATTTTTTAGAGCTTTTTCCAAATCTTCATTTATTTCCATAATAGAAATTGATTCTTCTCCTTTTTGCGTATTTTTAATTTTAATTTTTCCGCGAAGTTCTAAAATAATCCTTTCAGCGGTTTTTTTGCCGACTCCGGAGATTTTTGATAAAACATCCGGACGGTTTTTATCAATAGCCGACAAAACAGAATCAATCGGCAATTCGCTTAAAATCCTTAAAGCTATTTTTGGGCCAATACCGTTAATTGAAATAAATAATTCAAAAATTTCCAATTCTTCTTCATCAGAAAAACCATACAATTCCAAACCATCCTGACGAACATTGGTATAACAAAATAATTTAGCCCTTAAACCTATTTTTGGCAATTTGCGCAAAGCTTTTGAGGAAACAAAAACCTTAAAACCAATGCCTCCGGCTTCTATAACGACAAAATTCGATTTTTTAACAAGCAATTTTCCGGAAAGAGAGTAAATCATATATATTGAATAAAATAGAATATTATTATATCTCAAAAAACATTGACATTCAAATTTTTCTGCTATATTCTATTTTATATGCCGCAAACAAAATCAGCGCAAAAAGCTTTACGCCAAAATGCAAAGCGAAGGATAGTAAATGTTAAAAGAAAAATCGAATTAAAATCGGTTATTAAACAATATAAAAAACTCGTTAGCGAAGGTAAAAAAGAAGAAGCAATAAAATTCCTCCCGCAAGTTTATAAAAAATTAGACAAATCAGCTAAAGTAAATCTTATTAAAAAAAATAAAGCCTCAAGATCAAAATCAAGACTTACAAAATTATTAAAATAAAAAACCGCCAATTCAGCGGTTTTTTTATTTACTCAATT
>JBBTRJ010000033.1:0-2973 GCA_038065215.1 Patescibacteria group bacterium | reverse complement strand
TATATTAATTACCACCCATTTGCTTCAATGACAATCCGATTCTTCCGTCTTCAACCTTAACTATTTTTACTTTTACAATATCGCCGAGTTTAACAACATCTTCAACTTTTTCAACAAAACCCTGTTTAAGCTCGGAAACATGAATCATTCCGTCGTTGCCACCTCCCAAATCAACAATGGCGCCAAAATCTAAAATTTTTATAATTTCTCCTTCTATAATTTCACCAATTTGAAATTCGCGAGTAATTGATTTAATATAATCAACCGCCATTTGAGCTTTTTTCTTATCAACCGAAGACACAAAAATTCGTCCGCTTTCTTCAATATCAATCGTATCCACGCCAGTTTCTTTGGTAATTTGTTTAATCATTTTACCTCCCGGACCAATAACTATTCCAATTAATTCCGGATTAATTTCTAAAGTAATGATTATCGGAGCGTAAATAGAAGTTTGAGATTTTGGTTTATCGATTACTTTATTCATTATATCTAAAATTTCCAATCTGGCTTTCTTCGCCTGAATCAAAATTTCACCTAAAACTTTTACATTAATGCCGTCAATTTTCACATCCATTTGCATTGCCATAACGCCGTCGCCGGTGCCGGCAATTTTACAATCAACATCTCCGTAATGATCTTCCGGCCCTTGAATATCAGTTAAAATTTTATATCTGCCATCTTCAGCGCTCATAAGTCCCATCGCAATTCCGGCTACTGGTTTTTTAATCGGCACGCCAGCATCCATCAAAGACATCGAAGCTGCGCAAACGCTTGCCATTGAAGACGAGCCGTTAGAAGAAAGAATTTCAGAAACCACGCGAATAGTGTAGGGGAATTCATCTTGTGAAGGAATTAATGGGCGAATTGCCTTGTCAGCTAAATTGCCATGTCCAACTTCGCGGCGGCCAACTCCTCCCATTCTGCCGATTTCTCCAACAGAATAAGGCGGAAAATTATAATGAAGCATAAATCGGCGCTTGCCGGAAATTTCCATTGTTTCAATTAATTGCTCGGCTCCCGGAGCCGCTAAAGTAGTTACTGCCAAAGCCTGTGTATTGCCGCGCATAAAAAGAGACGAACCATGAAGGCGTTTAAATAATCCAATTTCCGCGTAAAGTTCGCGGAGTTCATCAATTTTCCTGCCATCCGGTCTTTTTTCCGATTCTATAATATTTTTATGGATTAATTTATCAAGCTCTTCTTCAAATAAATAATCAAATCCATCAATCTCTTGATCTGTTTCTTTTAAATATTTTTTTAAATATTCTTTAAGCTTATCAATTTTATTTTGGCGTTCAACTTTATCTTTAATATAAACCGCTTCTTCCAATTTATCGCTCAAAAAAGAAATTATTTTGTCTTTAAATTCTTGACTTGGTTCCATTAAAGCGATTTCTGTTTTTTGTTGGCCAATTTTATCAATAATCTCTTTTTGGAAGTCGATTAATCTGCCGATTTCTTTATGGGCAATATCAAAACTTTCGACTATTTCTTGTTCTTTGGCTTCATTAGCGCCCAATTCAATCATATTAATTCTCTCTTTAGTTCCGGCGACAAAAGCGTCAAAAGAAATATTAGAATCACCCGCGCCGTTGGCGAGGCAAGTAAATAAAGAATTAAGCGGATTAATAATTGTTTGATTATCTTTAGTCCTTGCTAATCTCACTCCCACTGCCGGCCCATTCCAAGGAATATTAGAAATTGCCAAAGCGGTTGAAGCGGAAAGCAAAGCGATAAAATCCGGATCATTTTCTTCATCATAAGAAAGAATTGTCACAATAACTTGGACATCTCGGCGCAGACGATGATTAAAAAGAGGGCGAATAACCCTATCAATCAATCGGCCGGACAAAATAGCGGCTTCCGAAGGCCGGCCTTCACGCCTAATAAAGCGGCTGCCGATAATTTTTCCAGCAGCATAAAATTTTTCTTCAAAATCAACGACTAATGGAAAAAAATCAATATCCCTGTCTTTTTTGCCCATCACCACTGTCACTAAAACCGAAGTATCGCCAAAAGTTCCCAAAACTGCGGCGTCAGCTTGTTCAGCCAATCGGGACACTGTTAATGTGAGCGGCTGCCCGGCAAAATCTATTTTAAATTCTTGTTTATTCAACATAGTTTATAAACTTTTTATTTTTTTAATATCATTCTCGGTGTTCTGTCTAAATCAATAAAAATATCCGCTGATTCTTTTAATTTAGCGGATGTGCTGCGGCCAAAAGCCGCTACTTCCACTCCTTTTCCCAAGCCCCATTTCAAATATTCCACCAATGGAACAAAATCTCCGTCTCCAGTTACTAAAATTATCGCATCTAAAGAATTTGCCATTCTAATGGCATCAACCGCCATACCGACATCCCAATCGGCTTTTTTCATTCCTCCGGCAAAAATTTGAAGATCTTTCATTCTAAGTTCAATGCCAGATTTTTCCAAAGCTTCAAAAAAAGAAGATTCTCCGGAAACTATTTTTTCTCTCTGCCCATCATCGTGAGTAATTTCACTTTTAACCACATAACCGATTGCCCTTATAAGCGGACGGTTGCCGACTAATGATTTAATAAGTTCTTTATAATTAACTCTCCCGCGATAAAGATTCTTCGCTGAATGGTAAAGATTTTGAATATCAATAAAAATTCCTACGCGCTGATTTTTGTGGATCATTTCTTTAAGCCTAATTTTCTTACTATACTTGTATAACTTTTCTCGTTATTTTTTCCCAAATAATCAAGAAGTTTTTTTCTTTTTCCAACCATCTTTAACAATCCTCGGCGAGAATGATTGTCTTTAGGATTGCTTTTAAGATGAGCTGTTAATTCAATAATTTGTTTTGTAAGAAAAGCTATTTGAATTTCCGCTGAACCGGTATCTTCCTCATGAATCCCGTATTCTTTCTTTATATTTTGTTTTTGCCTAATGGTTAAAGCCATAAATTTAATGATTATTATATTTTAAAAAAAATAAAAAAGCAAG
>JBBTRJ010000032.1:0-6014 GCA_038065215.1 Patescibacteria group bacterium | reverse complement strand
AACAAATAAAAGTTGAAAAAAAATTAACAGAAGATGCTGTTAAAATTGAACCAGAAATAGAAAAAATGCCAGAAGGGGAGAAAAAAAATATATGGCACGGCTTATTAAATTTGGGATTTTATGCCACTAAATTGAAAAGCGACGCAATGGCATGGATTTGCGATAAAGCGGTAATTGGATCAGAAAAGTCTATTCAAGAACAGGGGACAATCAAAAGATTTCTTGCTTCAATGGCGGAAACTTATAAAAAAGATTCTGAAAAAGCTAGCAAACAAATTGAATCGCCAACTTCTTTTATTGGCATTAAATCGGCATCTAGTACAGGCCAGATTATCGGCGGATTTTTAAAATATGGAAGAACTGTGGCTGATATTGCCGGTTGGACTGCCGGGTCGCCCCTGAGATATGTAATGGCAGGCGCGCAATTTTTTTCAAGAGGCGCGGAAGCGATAAAGGAAGCAAGGTTAAAAAATAAAGATGTTATTGAAAAAACACGAGCAGATGAAAAAAATATTAAAGAGATTGAGGAAGCGGCTGAACAAGCTTGGAAAATTTATAAAATGGCCGAAGTAAAAGCCGGCGAGGGCAATGTTACTAAAGAGTTTTTAGAAAAATCTTATGTGGAAAATTTGCCGCAAGATTTATTGGAAAGATTGAAAAAATCAGAACCGGGAACGGCTACGGGAATTTTACAGAGAGTTTTGAAAAAAGACTTAGAATTGGCGATAAAATATGGGAGAGTTAACGAAACACGTTTAAAAGAATATGATCGAATAATTAGTAAGTATGGCGAAGTTGACGCTTTGGCAATTGGCGCGAAATATGCGGAAACAGCCGGAAAAGCTGTTATTGCCGGCGTTCAAATAGAAACAGCTATGTTATTGATGCAAAGATTACCGGAAATAATGGAAAAATTATCTTTAATATCCGGTTTGGGCGGTGTTAAATCTTCTGAAGGGCCGCATTTTGAAGAAATTTTAAAATTAAAACAAGAAATTTCAGAAATTGCTCAAAAATCGGAATTGGAAAATACACAAGCTCATTTGGCTGAAATTGCCACAATTAAACAAGGTGAGGGAATTGAACACGCTTTAATCCGTCAATTGAATGATAATCCTAAAAAATTCGGATTTACCGGAAATATCGAAAATAAAACAGATATTAAAATGTGGGCGAATAACGAGGCGCATAAAATTACCATTAAAAACAACTATATTAATACAAAAACCGGAAAAGAAACTTGGATTCGCGAAAGCAAAGAAAAACCCTCGCTTGTTATTTTACAAGATGATAAAACAATTAAATTTGAAAATGCGAATTTATATAAATATCTATCGTCGGTAAAATCTGGAATATCAACAGAAATTCCAATTGGAAATGATAAAAAAGTTTTTGATATTTTTGATCAGCAAACTCGTCCTGAAAAATGGAGAACAATTCAAATTTATCAAAATAGTATAGATTCAATGAAAGCTAATCTTGATAAATTTCCCGACCCGCAAGTAAAAGCGTCGATTCAAGCTGAAATTGACAGATTGAATAAAGTTGAACAATCTCTTATCTATAGATTATCCGAGCAAACACCCCAAGCAACAGAAACAACACAAATAGCAGGAGCAAAAGCAGCAGAAGCTGTTTCTCAAATTTCTTTGGAGGCTGAGAAGATAAATATTTTAGATAATTTAATTTATAAAAATAGTTTATCATCAGATAAGGCTGATTCTTTGATTAATTTAGTAAATAATAAAAAAATTATGCCGGAGGATTTTGGCAATTATTATGCGAATAAATTAGGCGTTGAAAAATTATCCGATGAATCAATGAATAATTTAAAAAATAATTTCAAAATAATCAATAAAGGTCCGCAATCCGGAAAAGCGCAGGAATATCTAATGGCTAAAAAAGCGATTCAAATATTGATTCAAAAAATAGAAAAAAAATAAAAATAATAAACTTTTATCTCCGTATAAATTTTATGGGGGTTGACAATAGTTTTTTTTAAAATAGAATTACTCCATTATGAACATCAAGCCATTATCTAATCATCTTTTTATTGAGGCGGTTGAAGAGGAAAAAATAACCAAATCAGGAATTTTACTTCCGGAAAATGCTGAAAAAGAAAAACCGATTAAAGGGAAAATTGTTGCCGTGGGAGCCGGCAAGATGAATGAAAAAGGCGAAAGAATTCCGATGTCGGTTAAAGTCGACGATATTGTTTTATTTAAAAAATATGGACCGGACGAAATTGAAATCGACGGTAAGAAATATTTGGTCGGAAACGAGGACGATATTCTAGCGGTAATAGAATAAATATAAATTATTATGGCAAAACAACTTTTATTCAGCGAAAAAGCGCGGATTGCGCTTAAAAAAGGAGTTGATCAATTGGCGGACGCGGTAAAAATTACTCTTGGTCCGAAAGGCCGAGCTGTTATTCTTGAAAAAGGATATGGCGCGCCTGTTGTTACTCATGACGGCGTGACAATCGCGAAAGAAATAGAACTTGAAGATAGAATTGAAAATATCGGAGCGGAATTAGTGAAAGAAGTCGCCTCAAGGACAAATGATATTGCCGGCGACGGCACAACAACCGCTACTTTGCTTGCTCAAGTTTTGATAAGCGAAGGATTAAAGAATGCGATGAGCGGAGTTGATGTCGTTGGAATGCATAAGGGAATGAATAAAGCCTATGAAGCGGTTTTAGAAAATCTTAAAAAACTTTCAAAGAAAATTTCTACTAAAGAGGAAATTGCCCAAGTGGCGACAATTTCCAGCCGTGATGAAGAAATCGGCAATTTGATCGCCGATGTTCTTGATACAGTCGGTAAAGACGGAGTTATTACCGTTGAAGAATCTCAAACAATCGGATTATCAAAAGAAATTGTTGAAGGATTGCAATTCGATAGGGGATATATTTCCCAATATATGATTACTGATCAGGAAAAAATGGAGGTGGTTTTGGAAGATCCTTATATATTGGTGACTGATAAAAAAATATCTTCAATCAATGAACTTTTGCCATTACTTGAAAAACTTGTTAAAACCGGAAAAAAAGAATTGATGATTATTGCCGATGATGTTGACGGCGAAGCCCTGGCGACTTTAGTGGTAAATAAAATTAGAGGAATTTTTAATGTTTTGGCTGTTAAGGCGCCGGGTTTTGGAGATAGAAGAAAAGAAATGTTGCAGGATATCGCGATTATCACCGGAGCGGATTTTATTTCAGAAGATATCGGCAGAAAATTAGAAAGTATTGATATAACATCTTTGGGTAAGGCGCATAAAGTTATCACAAATAAAGATAATACTACTATTGTCGGAGGAAAAGGTTCTAAGGACGAAATTGAAAAAAGAGCCCACCAAATAAAAGCTCAACTCCAAAAAACCGATTCTGAATTTGATAAAGAGAAACTTCAGGAAAGACTTGGAAAATTATCCGGCGGCGTGGCGGTTATAAAAATCGGATCTGCCACTGAAGTGGAGCAGAAAGAAAAACAACATAGAATTGAAGATGCGGTTGCCGCGACAAAAGCGGCTATTGAAGAAGGAATTGTTCCCGGGGGCGGAGTGGCTTTGGTCAGAGCTTCAGAGGCAGTTAATGAATTAATAAATAAATTTGAAAAAGATCAATTAGCGGAAATTATCGGAGCTAAAATAATTTTAGAAGGGCTTTACGCGCCGGTAAAGCAAATTGCCGAAAATGCCGGATATAATGGCGCGGTGGTTTTAGATAAAGTTTTAAGCGGAAAAGATGACTACGGCTTTAATGCGGCTACTGGAAAATATGAACATTTAATAAAAGCTGGTATTGTTGATCCGACAAAAGTGACAAGATCGGCCTTGCAAAATGCCGTTTCAATCGCTTCAATGCTTTTAATTACTGAAGCGGTAGTTGCCAATTTGCCGGAGAAAAAAGAAAAAGAAATGTCTCCTGGCGGGCATGGAATGGAATACTAAATTTATGGAATTAACTGTTCAAAAAAGAGAAATATTTGGAAGGGGCGTGAAAAATTTAAGAAAGCAGGGGTTGGTCCCGGCTGAATTTTATGGGCATAACGCTAAAAATATAAGTTTCAGCGTTGCGGCTAAAGAATTTAGCAAGGTTTTTAAAGAAGCCGGCGAAAGTACTGTTTTGAAACTGGTTTTTGATAATGAAAAAATAAATGTTTTAATCCATGATGTTGACAGAAATCCATTAACCGATGAAATTTTGCATATTGATTTTTATGGCATTAAAATGGATCAAAAAATTAAAATTAAAGTGCCGATTTTATTTATCGGCGAAGCGCCGGCCGTAAAAGAACAAGGAGGCGTTGTTGTAAAAGCGATTAATGAAATTGAAGTGGAGGCTTTGCCGGCAGATTTGCCTCATCATATTGAAGTAGATTTATCAGCTCTTTCAGCTATTGGAAATAGTATTTTTGTCAAAGATTTTAATATTAATAAAGGGGTAAAAGTTTTAGTTGATTTTGAAACTGTTGTAGCTACTATTATTGAACAGGTAAAAGAAGAAATAATTGCTCCAGTGGCAAGTGTTGAGGATATAAAAGTTGAAACAGAGGAAAAGAAAGAAGCTAGAACTGAAGCTAAAATAAAAGAAGAACAAAAATAAAAGTGTTAAAATCTCGCGTTATTTTAATCCAAAATAAACCTTTCGCAAGGTTTTTTTTGGCTTTAATTATCGCCGTGATGTTTGTTAATTCGGTTTTTGCCCAATCTGCGGATAATGCCATTGAGGAAAGAAAAGTTTTAGAATCTGAATTGGAAAAATATGAAAAACAAATTGAAGAATATGAATCGACGATTTCTAATTTAAAAAAACAAGGAACCACTTTAAAATCTGAAATTGACAAGCTCAACGCGAAAATATTAAAGCTTAATCTCCAAATAAAAGCGATTAATTTGAATATTAAAAAAATAGACGCAGAAATATCTATCACTCAATCAAAAATCAATGGCACGGAAAAAGATATTGATTTTAATAAAGAAGCCCTTTCCGCAACTATAAGAAATATGTATGAAAGCGAAAATAAAAACGCGATTGAAATTTTTTTGGAAAATAAGAATTTATCGGATTTTTTTAATAATTTGAATAATTTAATATTGGTTCAGGATAGCTTAAAATCCGTTCTTCAAAAAATTACAGAGCTGAAAGATAAATTAGTCGATGAAAAAGAAACATTGTCATTGGAAAAAGCTGATGCTGAAGAATTAAAAAGATATCAGGATACTCAAAAAACCGGCGTTCAAAAAACTCAATCGGAAAAAAATAATATATTGAAAATTACAAAAGGGAAAGAATCGGAATATCAAAAAGTGCTTGTTGAAACGAAAAAAACCGCCGCTGAAATAAGAAACAGGATTTTTAGAATGCTCGGCGGGGGAGAATTAAATTTCGGCGAAGCGGTTAAAATCGCCCAAGTGGCGGAAAATGCGACCGGTGTAAGGGCGGCATTTATTCTTGCGGTGCTTACGCAAGAGTCGGCTATAAAAGGAATGATCGGCGCTAATCTCGGGAGATGTTATTATAGTACGCCTCGAAATAATGGCAGCGGAACAGTGATGAGTAATTCTCAAAAGCCGGCTTTTCTTGAGATAATGCGGGAGTTAAATATGAATCCGGAAACAACACCTGTTTCTTGTCCGATAGCGTCAGACGGCGCTTACGGCGGAGCGATGGGGCCGGCGCAATTTATGCCGACAACTTGGGAATTGTATAAAAAAAGAATTGGAGAAATTACCGGAGGAAATCCGGCGTCTCCGTTTAATAATTTAGACGCTTTTACCGCTACAGCGCTTTATTTGAAAGATGGCACCGTTTCTTGCAGGCAGATTTATAATTCATTATTTTCTCAGGAAAATTGCGCGGCGGCTAAATATTATGCCGGAAAAAATTATAAGAGCTATATGGGTGTCGGCAGATATGGCTACCGCGTAGCTGACCGCGCCGTCAAATTTCAAGATGACATAGATGTGCTTAGCGGATAGATAAAAATACTTATACTTTGAATTAC
>JBBTRJ010000031.1:0-4866 GCA_038065215.1 Patescibacteria group bacterium | reverse complement strand
CCGTCAGCTCGTGATTTGAATTGTTCCCTTCAGTGGGGTAACGAGCGCAACCCTTGCCTCGAGTTATATGTGTCTCGAGGGACTGCCGTGTTTAACACGGAGGAAGGCGGGGACGACGTCAAATCAGCATGGCCCTTTGATGCCCTGGGCTACACTCATGCTACAATGGTTGATACAATGGGTTGCCAAAGCGCAAGCTGGAGCCAATCCCATCAAAGTCAGCCTCAGTTCGGATTGAGGGCTGCAACTCGCCCTTATGAAGCTGGAATCGCTAGTAATCGCGCATCAGCCATGGCGCGGTGAATACGTTCTCGGGTCCTGTACTCACCGCCCGTCAAGCCAAGGGAGCCGGGAGTAGGTGAAGCTTCGCTTCGGCGGAGTTAATTTGAACTCGGTGACATGGGCTAAGTCGTAACAAGGCACGCGTAGCGGAAGCTGTGCGTGGATCAATTAAATTTAAATTAGTTGTCGATCTTTGCAAGGTGTTGGTCACGGAGCCTTAAGTCGTGACTTTGGGATGACTAAAAAAGTTCTGATATCTTATTATCTAAATAGCGAAACCTTTGCGTTTTTGGGAACATCGCGCAGGTCGCGAAGGCGACCGAGCGGGAAGAAAATTTATAACAATAAATTATTCTGTTTCCCAAAAGCGTAAAGGTGAAGCAAGCTTGCAAGGCGGATTATAAATTTGTATAATTTCGAAATGAGTAAAACTCTTCTCTTGGTTGAAGACGATCCGTTTTTATCTTCATTATTAAAAAATAGATTGCAAAAAGAAGGATTTGAAGTTATTTTAGCCACTGACGGCGAACAAGCTTTAGATCTTTTAAAAATTTCTAATGTGAATCTTATTTTGTTGGATATTATTTTGCCTAAAAAAACCGGTTTTGAAGTTTTGGAAGAAATACAAAATAATCCCGAACTTCGGGTAAAAGAATTGCCGGTAATTATTATTTCCAATCTTGGTCAGCCTCAAGATATTGAGAGAGGTAAAAAACTTGGAGTAATTGAATATTTTATTAAAGCAAAAATTTCCATTGATGATTTAGTTAATAGAATTAAAGATTTTGTAAATAAATAAGATTATTTAACACCAGCGAAGCCTTTGCGATTTTGGGAACATCGCGCAGGTCGCGAAGGCGACCGAGCGGGAAGAAAATTTATAACAATAAATTATTCTGTTTCCCAAAAGCGTAAAGGCGGAGCGAACTTATCCACAACAAGGGATTGCATTAAAAAATTATTTATTCTATAATTAATTAATATATGAAAAAAGGATTTACTTTATTAGAACTTCTTATCGTTATCGGTATCTTGGCGATTTTAGCGACTGCCGTGACATTGGTTTTAAATCCGATAGAAATGTTAAAACAATCAAGGGATGGAAAAAGATTAAGCGATTTGCGCGCGCTTAATAACGCCATCACATTTTTTATAACTGCTTCAACAACCCCTACGGGAAATACATTCAATTGCACTGCGAGCACTACTCCTTATTCCGGAGATACCGGAACTTGTTCACTTAATGCAATAACCGCGGTAAATAATACCACTGGCTGGGTTAATATAAATTTTTCATCTATATCCGGGGGATCTCCTCTTTCTAAATTGCCACTTGATCCGATTAACGGCTTATCCGGTTCAGGATATTATTTTTATATTTATAAAACAGAATCTGACGGGGCGAAATTTGAACTTAACGCCAATATGGAAAGCGTTAAATATTCTGAAACTGGGGGAAACGATGTTGAATCAAATACAAAAGACGGCGGAGATAATAATGGTGTTTATGAAACAGGATCATTGCTTACTTCAATATAAGTTATCCACAGGGAGAAATATTGCATTAAAAATTATTTATTTTATAATTAAATAAATAAATGGTCGAAAAAATAAGTGTTGTTAAGTTGCTGAATTACGAATATATAAATAATTAATTCGTATATTCGTAAAAATTAGTAATTTTATATTAATTTATGAAAAAAGGATTTACTTTATTAGAACTTCTTATCGTTATCGGTATCTTGGCGATTTTAGCGACTGCCGTGACATTGGTTTTAAATCCAGCTGAGTTGTTAAGGCAGGCAAGAGATGGAAACAGATTAAATGATTTGCGCGCGCTTAATAACGCGATTGGATTGTTTATAACCGCCTCAAGCAGTCTTCCGGGAAATATATTCAATTGCACCGTTGGAACAGCTCCATATACTGGAGATCTTGGAACTTGCGCAACTAATGTATCAACTGTGACAAGCGGTGCTGGCTGGGTTGGCGTAAATTTTTCATCTATGGCCGGGGGGTCTCCTCTTTCCAGATTGCCGCTTGATCCGTTAAATAATTCAACAAATTATTATATTTATAGAAGTAATGGAATAACTGGTTCAAATGATGGAACATTATTCGAGCTAAATGCCAATATGGAAAGCGTTAAATATTCTGAAGCTGGGGGAAACGATGTTGAATCAAATACAAAAGACGGCGGAGATAATAATGGTGTTTATGAAATAGGAATGATTCTTACTTGGATTTAATATCGTAAAATGTTTATTATTTTAGCGATTTTAAGTTTTACTTTTGGAGCGCAAATACTTTTGCGCTCTTTAAGTTTAAAGTTTAAAAATTACGAATTTTTGCAAGAATATGAATTAAAATTTTTAAAATATATTTTTTATTTTTCCATCTTCGCGGTTTTTTCTTCGCTTATTTATTATTCTTATCAGCAATATATTGTTTGGCAGTCGGCTGAGCCGTCAAAATTTCTATTGCCACCTTATCAAAGCGTAAATTATTTTCTTTACTATATCGGCATGAGATTTTTCGCGCCTTATATTGTTTCTTTATCAATATCTATTTTATTTTTATTTGTCGCTAAAATTTTCAATAAAAAATATGATGAAAGATTTTTTTATCCGGAAGAATTATGGTTTGGAGCGTTAGCGTTATTTTTTGCCGGTTGGCCCGGATCGCTGTTTTATTTTATCGGATTGATTTTGATTTATTTAATTTTGCATTTGTTGTTAGCTGTCAGTCGTAAATCTTTAATTAAGGAAACCCGCATTTCTTTATATTATTGGTGGATACCTTTGGCGATTTTTGTTATACTTTTAAGTAATTTATTAATTGAATTGGAATGGTGGAAATTATTGAAGATATGAAATTATCTATGGGCATTGTTGGTTTGCCTAATGTTGGCAAGTCAACGCTTTTTAAAATTTTAACGAAACAAGATATAAATATTGCTAATTATCCGTTTGCCACTATTGATCCGAATATCGGCGTTGTTGCTGTACCCGATGAGCGGCTCCAAAAATTAGCAACATTAAGTGTTTCTAAAAAAATTGTTCCGGCAATTGTGGAATTTTATGATATTGCCGGATTGGTTAAAGGCGCTAATGCCGGCGAAGGTTTGGGTAATCAATTTTTGTCGCATATCCGAGAAGTTAACGCGATTGTTGAAGTTATTCGTGTTTTTGAATCAAACGAAATTATTCATGTTGAAGAAAAAGTTGATCCAATCAGAGATTTGGAAATCATCAATACAGAACTTATTCTAAAAGATTTAGATACGATTGAAAAAAGATTGGCAAAAATTGAAGGAGAAGCAAGAAGCGGCGATAAGCAGAAAATTAAAGATTTGGAAGTTATTAAAAAAATTAAAGATGGTTTGAATAAAAATATTTTAGTTATTAATTTAGGAGAGGGCATGCCTGCCAGCAGGCAGGAATTTTTATCCCAGCCGATTTTAGAAGAATTGAATTTGTTAACCGCTAAACAGCAAATTTATTTATTGAATGGAAATGAAGGCGATGTAAGTGAAGAATTAAAAAATAAAATCAAATTATTGAATGCCGATTATTTAATCATTGATTTATCAAATGTAGAAAATATTGATGAATTGATAAAAAAAGCTTATGAAATTTTAGGGCTTATCAGTTTTTTTACAACCGGAGAAGATGAAACAAAAGCCTGGACAATTAAAAAAGGAAGCAGGGCGCCGCAAGCGGCCGGCGAGATTCATAGCGATTTTGAAAAGAAATTTATTAGAGCGGAGGTGATTAATTCTCAAAAATTGTTGGAAATAGGAGGATGGAATCAGGCAAAACAAAAAGGGCAGCTTCGTCTTGAGGGAAAGGAATATATAGTACAAGATGGCGATGTAATGGTAATACGGCATGGGTAAAATTTTTTCTCAAAAATTTTTTAATCAGCCAACTTTTAAAGTTGCTGAAAATCTTTTAGGAAAATTTTTAACGCGAGAATATCGTGGTAAAAAGATTTCTTTAATGATAACCGAAGTTGAGGCGTATGATGGTTTTAAAGATAAAGCGTCTCATGCCAGTCGCGGAAAAACGGAAAGAAATAAAATAATGTTTGAAAAAGCCGGAAAATGGTATGTGTATTTTACTTATGGAATGCATTGGATGTTAAATGTTGTTTGTGGACAGAAAAATTATCCAGCCGCGATTTTAATCAGAGGGGCTATTCAATTTAATAATATAATAAATAATATAAATGTTCATTCCAATATTCTGCAGAATGTTGGAATGAACATAGTGACAATAAACGGGCCGGCGCGGCTGACGAAGTTTTTAAAAATAGATAAAAAATTTAATGGTTTAACGATAAATAAAAAAACCGGTTTGTGGATAGAAGATAGGGGAATAAAAATTAACAAATCAGAAATTTTAAAAACAAAAAGAATCGGCGTTGATTACGCTGGAAAAATTTGGGCAAATAAGCCGTATAGATTCGTTTTAAAGTTAGCCGTAAAAAAATAGTTGACTTTATTTTACTTTGAATTACAAAACTATGCCGCAAACAGTAAAGAAAAAATTCTTCTTCAATCCGCTCACGGATTTGCTTCGC
>JBBTRJ010000030.1:6709-9593 GCA_038065215.1 Patescibacteria group bacterium | reverse complement strand
GATTGAAGAAAATCTTTTTGCCTGTTATTTACAGTTTAGTTTTGTAATTCAAAGTATATAGAGTGCAAAATATCTGTGGTTAAAACAAGAAAATAATTAGTTATTCCTATTATTTATAAAAAGATGTAATCTAAATATATGAGAATATTCACCATTAATGATAAAAATGAAGAAAAATTCTTGCGGACAAAAACCGCTGATTTTAATTTTGCCGAACACACCAAAAAAGACATTAACGAATTGATTAAAAAAATGAAAGAAACGATGTTTGAAGCCAATGGCATCGGGCTTTCGGCAAATCAAGTCGGGCTAAATATGAAAATGTTTATCGCTTTAATTCCAGAAAAACCGTTAAAACGAAATGAAAAAAATAAAATCATTATGCCATCTCCAGACGAAGCGAAATTTTACGCGATTTTTAATCCGGAAATAATAAAATCATCAAAAAAAGAATCTGAAATAGAAGAAGGATGCTTGAGCGTTCCCGGAATTTACGGCGAAGTAAAGCGACCGGAAAAAATTTCAATTTCCGGCTTCGACAAAAACGGCCGAAAAATAAAAATTAAGACCGAAAAACTGGGAGCCAGAGTTTTCCAGCACGAAATAGACCATCTTAACGGAATTTTATTTATTGATAGAGCGAAAACAATTTATAAAATAAACACTCAAGATAAAAAAAATAATTAATAATGAAATTCATATTTTTCGGATCTCCTGAATTCGCCGCCATAATTTTAGAAAAATTAATTAATACTGAATACATCCCTTCAGCTGTTATTTGTAGTCCCGATAAACCGGCTGGCAGAAAAAAAATAATCACTCCCCCGCCAACAAAAATTATCGCGCAAAAACACAATACTCCTGTTTGGCAACCAGAAAAATTAGATGATTATTTAATCGCTAAATTACTTAATCACAAACCTGATTTTTTCATTGTTGCCGCTTATTCAAAAATTATTCCTAAAGAAATTTTAGAAATTCCACAGCTCGGGACAATCGGCGTTCACCCCTCGCTTTTGCCGAAATATCGCGGCGCGTCCCCTATTCAAACTGCAATTTTAAACAACGACGAAAAAACCGGAACAACGCTTTATTTGATGGACGAAAAAATGGATCACGGAGGAATTATCTCAAATCTCAAATTTCAAATTTCAAATTTTGATACCTACGAAACCTTAATGCAAAAACTAGCAGAATTAAGCGCGAATTTATTAATTGAAATTTTGCCAAATATTGAAGAAAAAATTAAAAATGTGAAACCGCAAAATGAATCCGAAGCCACTTATACTAAAAAATTTCAAACCGAAGATGCTTTCATAAAACCGGAAAATTTGGAAAAGGCGGAAAAAGAAGGCGGAAAAATCGCAAATGAAATAAATAATAAAATCCGCGCTTTTTATCCTGAACCCGGCGTTTATACTTTTATCAATAATAAACGAATAAAATTACTTGAAGCAAAAATAATCGACAATAAGCTTAAATTAACTAAAACTCAAATAGAGGGAAAAACTCCTGTCGCGCTAAACTAAACTAACCGCAAACAAAAAAGCCCGCCTTAGACTTAGGGGGCTTTTTTGTTTTTCTAATCAATTAAAAATTTATCTTGTAACATTAATCGCTTCGCTCAATTCCGCGGCTGTTGAATTAATAGTAACTCTCCTTGTAGTTGAATCATAAACAACAGTATATCCAACCGCGCTGGAAGTTCCATTAGTCGGATCCAACGGCATTACGGAAACATAAGTCGGAACAATGCAACTTTCAACATTATAATTACCCGATCCGCTGCCTAATTGAGTTGTTGATGTCGGCAATGAACCGACCGCGCAAGTGAAATTACCCTTATTATCAGCCATATTCTGGCCGATAGCATTCAAAAGTGTATTAACATGACTCCACCTCTGAGTATTCCTCGCTTGGGCAAATTGTCTGCCTGGATTTAAAGCAACAATAACCACTCCGGATAAAATCGCGATAATACCGATAACAACTAACAATTCAATTAATGTAAAACCTTTAGAATATAGTTTTTTCATTTAAATAAATAATTTTTAAAATCGACCTTTTATAACTTCCTTTTATTATAATATATTTATTTGAAAATCAACACATAGATATCCACAACGGCTTATTTCAATTCTTTCCACGAAAGCACTTCATAAGAATCAGTGGTCAAGGGAAAACTCGGCGGCGGACCATAAAGCAAATTAGTATCATAAACTAAATTGCGCGTCTGATAACCGGTTCCGTCAGTATAGGCAAAACCATATCGCTGACTAGAAGCAATCATTCCATAAGTGGTGATAGCGCTTCGCGAATGATATGGAGAACATCTTTGACCTGAAGATGGCGGCCTATAATAATATCTGCCCACTCTGCCATTTTGCGCCATTAGCGCCGCATCAACTCTTAAAGTGCTGGAGCTTACCATTCCGATATTTATATTTTTTTGAGCGATCAAACTAATAACATCTTGGCCGTCATAATTCGTATAAAGCAAATCGTTATTTATAGTGATACTGCTCCTAGTGGAAGAATTATCGGGAAATCTGGCCGAAGCGATAGTGAGCCGGCTGGTATTAATTTGTCCCCTTATCCAAATATCATCTTCCAAAAAAATCAAACCATTGGAAGGCATCGGATAATTTCCTAATAGAATCTCTGATTGAATACTCCATGTCCCCCATCCGTCTTGGCTCAAATAATTTGTGCAGCCAGATGGAGCGGTAACCAAAGCCGTAACCCGATAAAAATCAAAAGTGTTATTTGTTTTTAAAACCACATTATAGCCAAAATTACCCGATGCTCCCCGATAAAATCCGGTTGAAGAAGCCGCGCTTTTTATATCGGCTAAAGTTTGAGTAATACCGGCAAAATCAACCGC
>JBBTRJ010000030.1:0-6609 GCA_038065215.1 Patescibacteria group bacterium | reverse complement strand
ACTGTCGCGCTAAAAAAAATCGGACTTTTTTGATTTTGCTGTTGAGCGGTTAATTTTATTTTAATCACCCGCACATTAGAAATAACCGTTGATGAAGCTAATTCCGATTCGCTTCCTGTATAATTCGACCCGAAATAAGAAAAAATACTGGAAGTGCTCATAATAATATTATGCGCTAAATCATCGATTTTTTCATTCGCTGAATTATAGGTCAAAGGGTTGCCGGTTGGAATTATAAATCCCCTTTTAAAAGTAGAACTGCTTACAAAATATCTTACCTGATCATAAAGCCCGTTGCCGTCATAATCGCTATAAAATTTTATAGAAGAAGAAGCTTTTTCCGCCAAAGGATAACTGCCGATATTAGAAACATCCATTGACCTCATTTCCGGAATAATCTTTTGAAAAGTTAATTGCAATTCTTGCTGAACTTCAAAACTTTGAATAAAATAATTTCCCAAATTAGAAATAGAATAAATAAAATAAAAAACCGTGAAAATCACACCGGCTAAAATACCAATGCTGATTAATAATTCCAATAAAGTAAATCCTTTATCAAATTTTAAATTATTTTTTTTACCCATTTTTCGCTTTATTTTTATTTAATATTTTTAAAATTACCGCCGCTACGATAATTAAAAATCCAAAAATTGCAATATAAAAAAATGGATTTTTAATTAATCCGCCGATATTTAAGAAAAATTTTTGTCGTTGCGCTTCATTTATTTCCTTTATGCTGAAATTTTCCGCTGCCGCAATTTTCTCATAAATCCCATTATTATCAGCATAAGCCACTAAATAATAATCTCCTGCGGCCAAATCTTCTACAAGCGCGCTATTAATATCGCCGGAAACCGAAACTTGTTTCGCTAATTTTTTATTTTTATTAAAAATATCAATCCTATAATTATTCACTAAAGATTTCCCGGAATTATTCCAAGAAATTTCTGTTTCATTATTTTTAATTGTTATATCTAATGCGGATTGCTGCTTATTAATATTCTGATTATTTTGCTGATTTGGATATTGAATTAAAGAATCTTTGAATGTGTCAAAATTAAATTGATAACTTGAATAATTTCCCAAAATATCGCCTGAAGTTATTTTCGCGTAATAATTAGTATCAGGATGCAAAATGCTTCCGCTATTTAAAATATGTTCTAACTCGTATGTCGCATCGCCGACACTGGTAATAACTTGCTGTCCAGGCGCGTTTAATCCGATTAATAAACTTGAATTGGCGGCCTCGTCCGTTGTCCAAGATATTTTCACGGAATTTTCCGTCAAAAAAACAACATTAGCGGCGGAAATTGCCGGTCCGGAAATATCCGGAAAACTTTCAGTGGATGTTGATTGAGGTTGGGAAGAAGTTGCCGAAGAAGTGGCATTTCCTAAAATCCAGCCCGCCAAACTCACAAAAGTTCCTTCAATTGAACTTTCGTTGCCCCAAATATCTTTTGCAAAAAGCTGATAAGTATAATTTTTATTCGGCAAAACGGAAATTTCCAAATTACATATTTTTATCCCGCCATAACAAGAAACATAATTTCCGGAATAATTTGTTTGCTGACTCGCTTCTCCAATCGGCCAATAAATAATTTTATAATCAATCGGTTCATTAGCGTTAAAATCTAATTTTACCGCCTCATTAGTTGGCACCGAAATATTAACATTAGAAATTATCGGATTTGATAAATCTTTATCTTCATAAAGAGAAAATTTAAAAACGAAATTTTGCTCGTCATCGCCCAAATAAGCGGGTTTAATGTGAAAATCCGGCGCTTCGCTGGCATTATGCAATTGAAGATTAATCAAATTGCCGTAATAAATTTTCAGTTTTGGCATTGAGCTTAAAATTTTTATTTTATAAGTGTTCGCGCTTATAACATTCACCGGTTCGTCAAATTGAATATGAATTTTTTGTCCGCCCCATTGCTTTGCCAAATAAGGAATGGTGATTGTTTTAGCCGCCAATAAATTATCATTACTGTCGCGCAATCCGAAAGAAGCCGTACCCGCGCTTCCGATATTTTCCGCCCACATATCAAATCCGCTAATATAATCATCATAAGGAATAAAATATTGATAAGGCGTTTCTGAATTATAAACGCTTAAAGATCCGGAAATATCCGGTGAAAAATCAAAATATTTTAATTCCGCCGCGAAAACGAAAAAAGCGGAAAATAAAAAACATAAAGTAAAAAGTAAAAATAATATTCTGAATTTTTTATTAATAAATTCCATAATTTTTTATTATTATGCAAAAGGTCTAATTTCTAACCATTTCTATTTTATTTTCCTGCCAATCATTGGAAATTGAAATTGTCGAAGTTGCCAATTGATACCCTGATTTTTGCGCCGTTAAATTATAAGCACCGCTGGAAAGCCCGCTGAATAAAACCTGTCCGCTGATAATACAGCTTGAACGATAATTAAAACTGATATTTTCTAAATTCGGAGTAAAATTTTCATCCTGCGTTTTCATAAAAACCTTATATCTTAAATATTGATTGCCATTATGAATCGCGCTGATTTGCGTTCCAGTTGCCGTATAAAATGTGTTTGTCGCGCCGTCCGGACCTAAAAAATTCCAAGTATTGTTGTCATTGTTTCCTGCGATCTGTATTTTTAAGCTGTCAGTTCCGGTTTGCGCCGGTTGAATCGCCGGTTGCCAATCAATTCCAAAAAAGGTCGTGCTTGTTGTTCCTAAATCAAAAGTATTGGAAACCAGCCATTCTTCGGTTGATGTTGAATATTTTCCTCCGTTTGCCAGCATTTTAATTTCTCCGATAACACTATCATCTATGCCTCCGCTTTGTCCAAAATAATTGGATCCGCTCCAATCAGTTTGCGAAAAATAATTTCTGCCGGTATCTAAAATTTTATCATAGCCGGTTTTTTTCAAATTAATGTTCACATCGTCGATAAATTGCCCGTTTTCAGACGCAATAATTAAAACCGACTTGGGATTTTTTTGCTCCATCACAAATTTCAAATTAGAAATTGTATTAGGATTTATTGTGAGCGGCAACAAAGAACTTATTCCGGCAAAATCATAAATGCCGTTCATATTAATAAAATTATAATTATCCCATTCAATATTGTTAATAATTTTCTGGCCGCTGGCATCAGTTGCCGAAGTTGTCGAATATTTTAGAACATCGGGTTCTGCGCCGATTAATTTTGTTCCTTCCATCAAAAAATCAATATTCGGCGCGACAACGCACATTTTATCAGCCGCGGAAATATTCAAAGTACTCGTCTTATCAATAGAAAAACTGATACTCGTCACCTGTTGTTGACCCACTGTCGCGTGCGGTTTTAAAGGATTGGGATTGCCAATTCCTCCGATAGGATATGTTTTTTCCGTCGTGTATCCGCTTTTGCTCACCGTAATTTCATAAGCCGATGTGCTGGTTGGAAAATCAACCAATTGCAAAATTCCATCATTATTTGTTATGTCATTTATCGCAATAGCGGGATTTATAGCATTATTTATTACCTGTACATTTGCTCCGGAGACGGACAAACCGCTTGCATCAAATACATTAATAAAAATTGAACCGTTATTTGAAGCGCTTTCCAACCCTTTCGGCGCTATTGTTGAAGTCATGCTGAACGGAATAAAATTTCGGCAATTCAAGCAACTAACTTCAAATTCAATAATTTTATAATCTGCCGGCGCCGTATCATTTGGACTGCCGCCCAAAATCCCGTCAAAAGGATCATCTATGTTCCTTACTGTTGTTTTTATTTGAAAATTTACTCCACCCGAAGAAACATTTTTTTCCGCTGAAAGTTTGCCGATAGGATATCCTCCGAAAATGCCGATATCGCCATACGGCATATTCCTAATAATCTCAATTTCATTTTCAATTAAAGAAATTGCTTCGTTTCTTAATTGACTTCGCGTAATTGATTCTAAAATATTGGCATATGCCAAATAGCCGAAATAAGTAATCATTGTGAATATAGTCATTGATACTAAAATTTCCGCCAAAGTGAAACCGGCAACATTATTATTTTTTTTCATATTCGATGAGTTCCGTAATTCAAAATAAACTATTTAATTTTCAAACTCTGCGATAATCCATAGATTGGTGTAATAATCGCGAGAGCCACGAAACCAACAATAGCTCCCATAAATAAAAGAAGTAATGGCTCTATGATGGTAGATAAATTTTTGAACATCTCATCGACTTCCGCTTCGTAAAATTCCGCCAAATAAATTAAATTTTCATCCAAATGTCCAGTATTTTCTCCCACTTCAACCATTTGCGAAAAAATCGACGGAAAAAATTTAGAATTTTTTACAAGATATTTAGACATCGGATCTCCCCCTCTTATCGTTTCCGCCATATTTTGCAGTTGTTTTCTATAAACAAAATTTGGCATTGTATCGGCGGTAATAAGCAAAGCATCGACAATTTTAATTCCGCTTTTTAAAAGAGAGCTCATTGTCCGCGCGAAGGCCGTCATATTAATATGCAAACTAATGGCGCCCAAAAATGGAGTTTTTAAAAGCAGCTTATGGAAAAAAAGCCTAACCGGCCGAAGCTGCAATAAAACAAATAATATAAATCCTAAAAATATAAGACCAATAAACATATGAATTCCGTAAATTAAAGAAAAATTCGCCACTGTAATCAGTATTCTTGTCGTTATCGGAAGATCCATTTTAAAAGTGGCGAAAATCGGCAAAATTTTCGGAAAAATCGAAAACATCAGCAAGGCGCTGATTCCAAAAACAGCAATTAAAAGAATTGCCGGATAAGCCATGGCCGATTTCACTTTTTTTCTTAATTCATAATTTTTTTTCAATTCTTCGTGCAAATAATTCAAATTTTCCGATAAAGTGCCGCTCGCTTCGCCCACGCGAATAATATTAATAAAAAAATTACCGAAAACCGAATGGTGTTTTTCCAAACTCATAGAAAGAAATTGCCCGTTATCCACATCAACAATCAGCTCTTTTATAATCCTCTGCATTACTTTCGATTTTGCCTGTTTTTGCAAAAGCCATAAACTGTCTAAAATAGGCATTCCCGATTTAATCATAATCGATAAATGCTTCACAAAAATCATTTTTTCCGAAATGGAAATACGCGAAAAAAAATCTCTTAATTTATTTTTTAAATTATCAAATTTTTTATTCATGAACAATTCTTAATATTTCTTCGATGGTTGTAATGCCGGCCAAAGCTTTTTTAAATCCATCTTCAAACATCGTTGTCATTCCTTCGGCAGTTACCGCTTGATAAATATCTCTTGAATTGGCGCGCTTCATAATTAATTCGCGAATAGTATCTGTCACTTCTAAAACTTCATAAATTCCGATTCTTCCCTCATACCCGTCTTCGCAAATATCGCATCCCTTGCCTTCAAAAAATTCTCTGCGGCCTCCCAATAAATCTTCCCTAACAATATCTTTTAAACTCTCAAATTCAGCATCATTTAAAACTTTTATAACCCGGCAACTAGAACAAATTTTTCTTACCAACCTTTGTCCAATAGCGATATTAATAGTGGAAGAAATCAAAAACGGCTCAATGTGCATATCTAAAAGACGAGGCAAAGTAGTGGCCGCGTCGTTTGTATGAATTGTTGAAAGAATTAAATGCCCTGTTAAAGCCGCGTTTATGGCAATACCAGCCGTTTCTTCATCTCTTATTTCACCAACCATAATGACATTCGGGTCTTGTCTTAAAAGAGATCTTAATCCTTGAGCAAAAGTAATGCCGGTTTGGGGATTTACCTGAATTTGATCAATACCTCCGATTGAATATTCAATCGGATCTTCTATGGTAACAATTGAAACTTCCGGAGTATTTAATTCTTTGATAATTGAATAAAGTGTCGTGGTTTTTCCGGAACCGGTCGGACCGGTCGCTAAAATCATACCATATGGTTTTTTAATCGCCGCTTTAATGATTTTAAAATCTCTTTCAGAAAAACCCAACTGTTCCAAATCAAGCTGCGTTTTTTCCGATAAAATCCTTAAAACCGCATTTTCCCCGTAATAAGTCGGAGCAATAGAAACGCGGACATCAACATAACCGACATCTTCTATCGGTATTTTAAAACGACCGTCTTGCGCTGCTTGGTGTTCATCCGTGCGAAGGCCGGAAAGAACTTTAATTCTGGTAATAATTTCCGACTGGATTTCTTTCGGCAAAACAAAAACATCATGAAGCACGCCATCAATTCTCAATCGCACCCTTACTTTCTTTTCTTCGGGATCAATATGAATATCAGATGCCCGAGTTTCAAAAGCATGAGCGACTATCGAATTAACTAGATGAATTATAGAAATTTCATCGGGTTTTCCTTTAAGCTCTTTTTCAACTTCTATTTTTTTATTTAATTGGATTTTTTGTTCCGCTTGATCTGGCATAAATTAATGAATTATTTAATTAATCATATCAAATAATTGCCAATTAAGCAAAAAAATATTACAATTTTTTTAATATTTTGCGGGATCTGCTAATCGGTAGGCAAACGGACTCTGAATCCGTGAATCTAGGTTCGAGCCCTAGTCCCGCAGCCAAGTTTCGGAATTCGTTTTTTCGCCAAAATGCGGAGCGTCGCAAAGCGACGCGACGGGGGTTT